>NZ_JARHXC010000052.1:0-8623 GCF_029222405.1 Microbacterium sp. Kw_RZR3
CACCCCCGAACCGGCGTGTCGCCCACGAACTCCGCGGGACGGCACACCCGAGCCGGGCGTGGACTCAGTCGAGGGCGCGGTCGGCGGCGTGGCGCGCGAGGCTGCGGCCGTACCGCGCGGTCAGCTGCACCATCAGGTCGGGGGTCTCGCGGTCGAGGCCGAAGACGTACCCGGGGAAGTCGAGTTCCTTCTGCGCGGCCCAGATCTCGTCGTGACGGTCCGGCGAGAGCAGCTGCAGAGGGTCGCCGACGGCGACCCATCCGATCGGCACGACGGTCTCGGCGGGGAGGACGGTGCGCAGGTGGACCACCGCGTTGATGCGGACCTCGCTGCGGTCGCCGATCTCGGCTCCGTTGAACACGCGCGTCCCCGTGGCGAGGAACACCTCTTCGCCCACATCAGCACCGGCGACACTCGCCATCGGCCCGACCAGGGTGTGCGCACCCACGTGCACGGAGTGCGTCGAACTCGCACGTACGAGGGCGTTCTCCATCACGATGACGTTCTCGCCCAACACGATGAGACTGCCCTCGGAGGTGAGAACGGCACCGTGGAGGACCTGGCATCCGGGACCGATCGTGACGTCGCCGCTGACGACGGCCGTCGGAGCAACGACCGCGTCGGGATGGATGCGGGGCTCGGCCCCGAGGTGAGCGAAGCGCATGCGGTCAGCGTAGACCCGCGACCGGCCGACGTCAGCCGATCAGCAGCACCGCCTCGCGGAGACCGAACGCGAGGACGAATCCGACCACGATCGACAGGTGCGCACGTCGGGTGGTGACGAGCAGGATGCCGGTGGCCAGAGCCCCGAGCGCAGCAGCCCCGCCGTAAACGCTCTGGGTGAGCAGCACGGGCGTCTGCCCGAGGAGCACGTCGCGGACGACTCCCCCGCCCGTCGCGGCGACCACCCCGACCACCACGACCACCCACAGGCTCGCGCCGTGCGCCGAGGCCTTCTGTGCACCGATCACCGCGAACAGGGCGAGCCCGACGCCGTCGAGCGTGAGCAGCACCGTCGGAGGGACCTCGTCGACGAGTTTCAGTAGCGCGAACGTGGCCGCGGACGCCGCCAGGGCAACGATGATGCGACTCGAGGAACGCAGAGCGGCCGGGGGGAGATCGCCCAGGAGCACGTCGCGCAGCATCCCGCCGACGACGGCAGCGACGAACCCGACCACGAGAACGCCGAGCAGGTCGAAGCCGGCGTGGGCGGCGAGCGCTGCGCCCTCGACGCCGCGGACCCCGGTGGCGACGATGTCCAAGGCCGCGAACGCCTGCGCGCCGAGCGAGGGGCGCCCCGGGAGAGGGCGCACCGCGGTGCCGGACACGCGGACCGTGAGCGTCACGCGATCCTCGGCAGGGACCAGCCCCAGACGACCGCACCGAGCCGGAGCGCGAGCGCCACGGCGAAGCCGGCCCCGAGGGCCAGACGCGGGCGTCCCGTCACCGCGAGCAGGATGCCGGTCACCACCGCGCCCGCGGCAGCGGCCGTGCCGTAGATGCTCTCGGACAAGACGTAGGGGGTCCGTGCCAGCAGGACGTCGCGGATGACACCACCGCCGGTCGCCGCGAGGGTTCCGAGGATCGTCACGACCCAGAGGTTCGCGCCGGAGGCCCACGCCTTCTGCGCGCCGGTGACGGCGAAGAGCGCGAGGCCGATGGCATCCAGGATCTGCAGGGGCAGAACCGGGAACGCATCGACGATCTCGATGAAGACGAACGCGACGAGCGCACCGGCCAGTCCCGCGACGATACGACTGGGGGTTCGCAGGGCGGCGGGCGGGAGGTCACCGAGAAGGACGTCTCGGAGAACACCGCCCGCGAGCGCCACGATGAGCCCGACCACCACCACACCGAGCAGGTCGAAGCCGGCGTGGGCCGCAGCCGCAGCGCCCTCGAGTCCGAACAGCGCCGTCGCTGCGACGTCGAGGGCGTCGAAGGCACGAGTCCCGACGGACGGTCGAGTCGAGCCTCGGCCGGCGATCGCGGCATTGGTCATGTGCTCATCCTGGCAGCGTCGCGCGGTCGACGGAGCGGTAGCTCCGGCCCCGCAACGAAGGTTTCGGCTGCCGATTTTTCGCACTCGACACGACGCGCTGGTGTGCGCTAGCTTTCTCGTAATAGGTCATACGTCTGATGAACGTTTTCGGTGCGTCTCCGACACCGATCAGGGTGATTCAAAGTCGAATTCCCGCCGATACGTTCCCGACACCATGGCCTGTTCGGTGCGCGCCGCACGAAGCCCGGTCAGCGCCCGCCCGTGGCCCCGTGGCCGTTCCCCATCGAGAGGAAGAAATGAAGAAGTCTGCCGTCGGAATCCGCGTCGCTGCTGCGGGAGTCGGTTGTCTGCTCCTGAGCGGCGTCGCATCCGCCGCATTCGCGGTCGAAGAGGACCACGGAGTGGCTGTGAACGTCGACATCGCTCCCGTCAGCACCGGGGCATTGACCCTCACCGTCGACGGTGACAGCACCTCACTGACCGAGGTCGACGACGGTAATGCCGAGACCCGAGAGTTCTGGGGAACCCTGCCCACCGTGACGGTCAACGACACGCGCGACCCCTCGCAGATCCCCGCGGACACGACGGACTCGGACGGCAACGTCATCCCGACCGCCTGGTATGTCGAGGGCCAGGCAAGCGCGTTCACCAAGGCCGGAAGCACCGACGTCATCGGTCCCGAGAACCTCGGATGGATGCCCGACGTCACCACGGACAGTGATGGCACCGTCGCTCCCGGGGACGGGACCGTTCCCGCTCTCGACGACCCGACCAACAACCCCGCCAACAACAACAACGTCGGCCTGAAGGACAAGGAACTGTTCGCGATCGCGACGTCGTCGGCGGAGGCTCGAGCCAAGGGCACCGCGTGGACGGCCACCGCGACGCTCAAGCTCAAGACCCCCCAGACGGTCGCCGCCGGCTCGTACACCTCGACCCTGACCATCTCGCTCTTCGAGTGATCCCGGCGACGCTCACCGGTCGGCGCGGCACGCTGCGCGCGCCCGGCCGGTGAGCGCTGCCCTGGCACGTCCCCTAAGGATTCGAGATGCCGATACGACGGTCTCCGCACTCCCTTCTCTGGGTCCTGCTCACGTTCGTCTTCGTCGTGGCGTGGGCCCCTCCGGCAGCGGCCTCGACCACGTCCGACGACACGACCTGGGCGGTGCGCCCGGTCCCCGCGTCGGACGGTTCCCCGCGCGCCCGGGTCGATCTCACCCTCGATCCGGGCGAGACCGGCTCGGACACCTTCCAGGTGAGCAACTTCTCGCAGACACCCGTCACCTTCGCGATCACGGCGGCGGACGGCTACACCAACGAGCGCGGGCGATTCAACATGCTGCCGACGGGGGCGACGTCCGTCGATTCCGGCACCTGGATCGACGTCGCGCGCACGGTGACCGTGGGTGCCGGGGCGACGGTGGACGTCCCGTTCACGCTGACGGTCCCGAGCACAGCGACACCCGGCGATCACGCGGCCGGCATCGCGGCATCCGTGTCGTCGACGGGAACGGACGACAGCGGCAACAGCATCGGGGTGGAAAGCCGCGTCGGTTTCCGGGTCCTGACCCGGGTGACGGGCCAGCTCACCCCCGCGTACACCGTCAGCGAGGTGGACACCGGGTATCGCACCGCCTGGAACCCGCTGGAGCCCGGGTCTCTCGACGCCAGCTTCGTCGTGCGCAACACCGGGAACATCCGACTGATCGTCGATGCGACCGCCACCACCTCTCTCGGGCAGTCCGCCGACTTCGCGCCCGCGCCCGGTGAGGCTCCGCTGGAGCTGCTGCCGGGGGCCGAGCGGCGCGTCACGCTGACCATCGGCCAGGTCTGGCCCGTGTTCGTCGTCCCGGGCGAGGTGAGCGTCTCCCCCCGGGTCTCGGCACCCGAGGGCGACGGGCTGCAGGTGTCTCCGGCACACGAGTCGTTCGTCGCCGCGGCGGTGCCCTGGCCGCACCTGCTCATCCTGCTCGCCGTCCTGTTGATCGCGGGCGCGATCGCCTGGGACCGCCTGCGCGCGAAGCAGCGGTTGCGCCGCGCCGTCGCCGCCGCACGAGAGGAGGAACGAAAGAAAGCCGACCCGGTCGCCTGGGACAGCTCGAAGCTGCGCGCGCGCAACCGCTGAGGAGCCGGCGCGGCGGCTGAGCCGAACGACGACGTCCCCGTTTCCCACCCCATCCCACCCCGATGTTCTCGCGTCCCCACGGACGCCCCACGCACTCAAAGAGGAGTCACCGTGCCGAAACGCGCACTACGTGTCATCACCGCTCTGTCCGTCGTCTCAGCGCTCACCACAGTCGGGCTCGTCGCTGCCGCCCCGGCAACGGCCGCCACCACGACGACGTTCTACGTCTCGCCGTCCGGCAGCGACTCGGCGAACGGAACGAGCTCCGGATCCGCGTTCAAGACGCTCACCCGAGCGCAGGAAGCCGTGCGCGGGGCGAACTCCTCGTCGAACGTCACGGTCGTTCTGGCCGATGGCGTGTATCCGCTGTCTCAGGCGCTCACCTTTCGCACCGCCGACGGGGGCCAGAACGGCAACACCGTGACGTGGAAGGCGGCGGACGGCGCCAAACCGGTCCTCTCCGGCGGGAAGGCGGTCACCGGATGGACCGACACCGACGGAAACGGCATCTGGGAAGCCCCGCTCGACTCGGCCATCGACTTCCGCCAGCTCTACGTCAACGGCGCGCAGGCGCTGCGGTCGCGCATGTGGGTGGACTACAACAAGTTCAGCTTCTCTCGCACGGGCCTCACCGTCGACCCGGCCTACGTCTCCGCCGGTGACGTCGGCGCGGCCTGGGCCAAGCTGACCGCCCTGTCGCCCGCTGCGCAGAAGCGCATCGAACTGCGCAGCCGGGCCTCGTTCACCGACCGGTTCGCCCCCTTCCAGTCGATCTCGAACAACGTCGTCACCATGCGCCAGCCGTCGTGGGACAACCAGACCTGGGGCTGGGACACCGTCAACAAGCCCCTGCACTCCCCCGCCTTCTCGCTGCGCAATGCCCTCGCGTTCGTCGACGAGGACAACGAGTGGTACTACGACACCGAAGCCAAGAAGCTGTCGTACAAGCCGGCATCCGGAGTGAACCCCAACAGCCTCTCGATCGTCGCCCCGCAGGTGACATCGCTGATGAGCATCAGTGGCGACTCGGCGTCGGCACCGGTGTCCAACCTGACCTTCTCCGGACTGTCGTTCCAGTACTCCAGCGACACGGCAGCGAACAGCGACGACGGCTACGCGAGCCAGCAGAACGGCGCGGTCCTGCGCGGATACCTCTACGCACTGACCGACCCCACCACGAAGGACCTGCCCACCTCGGATCAGCGCACCTTCGACCCCACCAAGGATCAGGCACCACTTGTGCGCCTCATCAAGCGCGACGCGTTCAACGCGTATCGATACCTGGATGACAACAGCCCGGTCGCCACGAACGACCTGACCCGTCTCATCCGGCTGCGGGACTACCCGACCATGCCGCTGAACTCGACGCAGCTCGCGGCGTGGAACGCCGCGCACCCCGACGCGCAGAAGAAGGAGTGCGCGCAGGGCACCTACGCGATCGACTGCTTCGTGTTCGAGTCGAACCGCAACATGTTCCAGCAGACGCCCGCAAGCATCCAGGTGTCGGCGGCGAAGTCCGTGTCGTTCACCCTGAACGAGTTCACCCACCTCGGCTCGAAGGGCCTCGGGATCGGCATGAACGAAGAGGCGAACTCCTCCGGGGTCGGCCTCGGAGCCCAGAACGTCTCGGTCGTGGGCAACACGTTCAACGACATCGCCGGCTCGGCCGTCGTCGCGGGCGGCACCACGCTCGCCGCCGCCCGTCCGGCAACCGACGCGCAGGCGAACCGTTCCCTCTCGATCACCAACAACCGCATCACCAAGATGGGCCAGGACTACTTCGAATCCTCGGCGGTGCTGGCGACCTACATCGACGGTGCCGAGATCTCGAACAACGAACTCACCAACGGCCCCTACGACGTCGTCGACACCGGCTGGGGTTGGGGTGTTCCGGATGCCGGCGGCAACGCCGTCTACCAGGGTCGCGGCTCGTACATCTTCTGGCCCCGCTTCGCGGAGAACAACCCCACCATCGCGAAGAACATGCACGTGGCCAAGAACGTCATGTGGGACTTCAAGAAGGAGGGTAACGACGGCGGCGTCCTCTACCACCTCGGCGCGGCACCCGGCAGCAGCTGGGACAGCAACTACCTTCTCGGCGGGGACGGCACCAAGCTCTACTTCGACGAAGGCACCCGCTACCTGACGGCCAAGAACAACGCCCTCGACGGCACGTATTACCAGGCGTTCGCGAACGGGTTCAATGAGAACCAGGGCACCCCGGCCGATAACGTCGGAAACTCGACGCGCGACAACACGATCGACGGCACCTGGTGGCTCGGCGGCGGTATCAACGCAGGTCCGTGGTGCGCGAACTCCGGTGAATGCGACGCCAACGGCGAGTACTACAACAACCGCATCACCACGAGGTCGCAGTTGGGCATCAACGAGTACCCCCTGGCGGCTCAGAAGGTGATCGCCGAGGCGGGCATCTCGCCGCAGTACCGCAAGCCCGGTGACTGGATCGGCCAATCGCGCGGTCTCGACCTCTCGATCGCCCGTGACACCTCCGGATCGCAGATCCTCACCGCCACCGTCGCCAACTTCGGCTCGACCCCCCTCAGCGACATCGCCGTACAGGTGAGCGGATCCGACAAGGTCTCGCTGACCCCCCTCACAACCGCCCCGACCAGCCTCGAGCCGGGCGTCACCGCCACGGCCACCTGGAAGATCACCGGCGCCGACGCCGTCACCAGTGGAACGGTGTCTGCCAACGCGACGATGACCCGCCAGGAGTTCACCGGCACCAGCCGCGAGACGGTGTCGAAGTCGCTCGCGGTCGCCCTCGGCGGTCGAGTGGCCGCCGGACTGACCACGGCCGCGCCCTCGCTGTACGCCGAGAACCAAGCCGTGCAGACGGGCGACGTGATCGCGCTGCAGAACAAGGGCCGCGACATCGGCGGCGGGGGTGACGAGTACACCTCCGTCTACAAGAGCGACGTCTTGACGCCCACCGGGTCGATCACCGCGAAGTTCGAGGGCGCCAACACGGGCTGGTATCGCGCGGGCCTGTCGGTGCGCAACGACCTGAGCAAGATGGCCGATGCCGCGTCGGCGGACAAGTCCACCGGATACGCGCACCTCGCCATCGAGCCCAACTGGATCGCGCTGCGCTACGACAAGGACGGCGATGGCGCCATCGACTCGCAGGCCGCTGCGGTTCAGACGACCGCTCGCCCGCTGTGGGTCAAGCTGACGCGGAACAAGAACATCGTCACCGCCTCGTACTCGACCGACGGCACGAACTACACCACCCTCGGCCAGGCCCCGCTCGTCGGTGCCGATGAGAACCTCGATGCGGGTGTCGTACAGTCCAGCGCCGGTCGCGCGGGCAACTCGGGCGAACTGGGCACCTCGACCGCTCGATTCAGCGCCCTGTCGTTCTCGGACGGGTCGGAGCCGGTGGATTCGGCGGCGGCGCAGCAGCGCATCCTGGACGACAAGAAGGCGCTGCGCGACACGGAGGTGAACATCGACGCGTTCTCCGCACTCGGCAACAGCAGCGAAGAAGCCGCCCGCAACCTCAAAACCGTCCGCTCCAACTCCGGCAGCTGGGCCGGACAGGCCTACCGCGACGCCGAACGCTCCGTCGGATCGTACTTCCAGCTGGAGATGAACGTCGACCCCACCGCACCCAAGAACTACCTCGGCGTGCGCTACAACGGCGGCGACAACGGCCGCAGCTTCGACGTGCTCCTCAACGGCACCAAGCTGAAAACCGAGAAGATCACCAACGCCCAGGGCAACTCCTTCTACACCCAGTGGGACGAGATCCCCGCGTCGATCCTGCAGAACATCGCCACCACCGACAGCTACAAAAAAGACGCCGCCGGCAAATACGTCCTCGACGCCAAGGGGAACAAAATTCCCGTCGTCACCGTCCGCTTCACCGCCGACGGCTCCGGCAGCTACGTCGGCGGAATCTACGGCCTCACCACGGCCCGCACTACCACCTACGCCACCGACGCGAACCTCTCCAAACTGACCTTCACCACCGGCACCCTCAGCCCGACCTTCACCGGCACGACCAAGGCCTACACGCTCACCGTCCCCGCCGGCACCACCAGCGTCACCTTCGACGCCGACCCCACCACCCCCAGCGGCCTGGTCAAAGTCGGAGACATCCTCATCGACGACACCAAACCACGCACCCTCCCCCTCACCCAGGGCACGACCACCCGTCTCACCCTGAACACCCTCGCCCAAGACCACACCACCACCACCCAATACACCGTGGACGTGGTCCCCCAGGCACCCACCCCCACCCTCAGCGCCCAAGCAACCGCCTCCTCGCGATGCGTCAGCGGAAAGGTCGTCCTCACCGTCACCGTCACCAACACCAGTTCCCGCACCGTCGACACCACCGTCGCCACCCCCTGGGGAACACGCACCACCACCGCCCTCGCCGCCGGCAAGAGCACCAGCTTCGCCTACACCACGCGAAGCAAAACCATCACCGCCGGCACAGCCACCGCCACCGTCACCGCCACCATCGACGG
>NZ_JARHXC010000053.1:0-29089 GCF_029222405.1 Microbacterium sp. Kw_RZR3
CACCCCGGGAGGGAGGGATCAGTACTTGCGGTCGGGCAGAGCGGCCTTCGCCTGCTCCTGGTCGAACGCCTGGTCCTCGACGATGTAGCTCTTGTCGACGGACTCGCCGGCCACGACCTTCTTGACGACCTCGGCGACCTTGTCACCGAGCAGCGGGTTGCACTCGACGATGTAGTTGAACTCGCCGTCGGCCAGGGCGGTCATGCCGTCCTTGACGGCGTCGATCGTCACGATCTTGATGTCGGTACCGGGCTTGAGGCCGGCGGCCTTGATCGCGTCGAGGGCGCCGAGGCCCATGTCGTCGTTGTGCGCGAACAGCACGTTGATCGTGGAGCCGTACTTCTGCAGGAAGCCCTCCATCACCGTCTTGCCCTCGGCGCGGGTGAAGTTGCCCGTCTGCGAGTCGAGGACCTTGATGTCGGTGCCCTTGATGGCCTCGTCGAACCCGGCGGCACGGTCGGTCGCTGCCGACGAGCCCGTGGTGCCCTCGAGCACGACCAGGTTGGTGGGCGTCTTGCCGAAGTTGTCGGCGACCCAGGTGCCCGCGGTCTCGCCTTCCTTCTTGAAGTCGAGGCCGACCCAGCTCGCGTACAGGTCTTCGGGAGCGGAGACCGTGCGGTCTTCGAGGATGACGGGGATGTTGGCATCCTTCGCCTCCTTCAGCACGTCGTCCCAGCCGTCGGTGACGATCGGCGCGAGCACGATCGCGTCGACGCCCTGGTTGATGAAGCTGCGGACCGCGGCGATCTGCGCCTCGGGCTTGTTGTCGGCCGCGTTGAAGATGAGGTTGAAGCCGTTCGCCTCGGAGAACGCCTCCTTCATCGACTCGGTGTTGGCGCTGCGCCACCCGCTCTCGGAGCCGGTCTGCGCGAAGCCGACGGTGATGACCTTGTCGTCGCCGCCCCCGCCGCCGGCGGTGTTGCCCCCACCGGCACAGCCGGCCGTGGTCAGAGCGATCGCGCCCACCAGAGCGAACCCGGCAAGAATCTTCTTCGCCTTCATGTTGAAACCTCCTCGTTTCGCCGGCACCGCTGCCGGTTCATGTGATGCAGCCCCCTCGGGTGGGCTGACTCGTGAATGTTAGCGCTCACACAATTGGCTGTGTCAAGAAATATCGGCAGCCGAATCATCACGAATTGGTAAATGTGAAGCTTCACACTCTGTGACTCGGGACCGCGGTGGATCGCGCGAAGCGTGTCGCCGTGTTGCACGCGACGACGCCGAGGCACGCGGAAGCGCCTACCGTTTGAGGTATGACTTCCCTTCCGCATGCAGCCCCCGAGAGCACCCCCGCGATCGGCACCTCGGTCTCGGCGGACGACTTCAAGCGCGCCTTCCGCGGACACCCGGGCGGCATCGCCGTGATCACCGCCTACGGCGAGAACGGGCCCGTCGCGCTGACCGCATCGTCGGTGTCGTCGGTGAGCGCCGAACCGCCGCTGCTGATCTTCTCGGTGTCGGCGCTGTCATCGGCGACCCCGACGATCGTCGCGGCCGACACGATCGTCGTGCACCTGCTCGACGCCGAAGACATCGGTCTCGCGCGCACCGCCTCGACCAGCGGGCTCGATCGCTTCGCCGACACGTCGACGTGGTCGCGCCTTCCCACCGGCGAGCCCGTCTACCACGGCGTACGCGCCTGGCTGCGGTGCAAGATCGTCAGTCGAATGGATGCCGGTGGCTCGACCGTGATCGCCGCACAGGCCCTGCAGGTCGACGTCGAGCGCGACCTCGAGCCCGGCGAGCCGGGCGCCGCGCTGGTCTACCACAACCGCACCTGGCACCGCCTCGGCGAGCACTCGCGGCTCGACTGACCCCGGCTCCGCGCTCCGCCGGGCGCCCCGCCGCGGCCGCGGCCGCGAGACTGCATACAGCTGACATCTCCACTGCACGCTGCAATGGAGATGTCAGCAGCGTGCAGTCTCACCCCAACATCGCGGGAGAGCGACGCCGTCAGCTCGTGACGATCTCGACCACGGCGGCGCCGTCTGCGGGAGCCACCACGCGCGAGACACAGCAGCACATCTTCGAGCGGGCGTCCTTCTGACGCTCGCTGTAGAACACGTCGCGGTGGTCGATGTCGCCCTCGAGGCCCAGCACCCGTACCTCGCACAGACCGCACTCGCCCTTGCGGCAGTCCCACATCATGTCGGCGCCGGCCGCCTCGAGAGCCTCGAGCATCGACTGGTTCGGACGCACGCGCGCCTCGATCCCGGTCGCCGGGATGCGCACGGTGAACTCCTGCGCGTCGAACCATCCGCTGTTGCCGAACGTCTCCATGCGGAGGTCCGCGATCGGGCGGTTCTGTTTCATCCACTCCCGGCGGATGGCATCCATCAGGCGGATCGGACCGCAGACGTAGACCTCGGTGCCGGGGTCAATGCCGGCGACCAGGTCGGGGATCGACAGAGAGGTCCCTTCGTCCCGCACGTGCAGGCTCAGACGATCCCTGTGCGTGTCGCGCAGGTCGTCGACGTACGCCATGAGCGCGCGGCTGCGACCGGCGTAGAGCAAGCGGTAGTCGGCTCCGCGGGAGCGGAGACTCGCCGCCATTCCGATCATCGCGGTGATGCCGACGCCTCCCGCGATGAGCACGTAACGCTCAGCCCCGGGCCTCAGCGGGAAGTCGTTCAGCGGCTGCGTGAGCTCCAATCGGTCACCGGGCGCGAGGGCGTTCATGACGGCCGCGCCCCCGCGGCTCACCGGTGAGGTGTAGACGCTGAGCGCGATGCGGCGGCCGTCGTCAGTGGCATCCACGATCGAGTACGACCGCCGGTCCCGCTCGCCCGCGATCGTCAGACGCACGTCGACGTGAGCTCCCGGCGCGACCGGTGCCGGGTCGTCGACCTCGATCTCGATGCGGCGGATCTCGGGCGTGAGGGAGCGGGATGCCACGACCGTGCCGCCCTGCCAGACCTCGGTCCGTGAAACCGCCACGTCAGCGCACCAACTGGGCGCCGCGGCGCGGAGCGGGCGCGTGGTCGCGCCCCTCGGCGAGCAGCATCCGCTCGAGGATGCGGCGCACCCACATGCCGCCCGCGTCGATGTTCAAGCTGTAGAACTCGTAGTCGGGGTTGGCGTCGATCGCCGCCTGCTGAGCGGCGAGCATCGCCTCGTCCTCACCGAAGACTCCGTGCACGCCGTCGCGCAGCTGCGTGGTGATGAGCTGGCTGTCGAGGCGGTAGTTGCGCTGGAAAGACCAGAAGTAGTGGCTCGAGCGCGCGGTCTCGGGGGTGATGGTGTTCATCACGTAGCCGTTGACACCCTGCGAGCGGTCGCCCTCGGGCGCCCCGGTGCCGGCCTTGGCGACACCGACGTCGATGCAGATCGTCGACGGCGCTTCGAAGTGGATGATCTGCCAGCGGTCGACGCGGCCCGAGAAGCCCGGGAACTTGTCGCGCATGTTCTTCAGCCAGAACGGCGGCGCCTCGATGTCGTGCATCCACCGCTCGACGGTGACGGTGGTGTCGGTGTGGCTCGTGACGAACTCGCTCTCGCTGAGCTCCTTCTGGCCGATGCTGCTGGAGTGCACGAACTCCTCGTGCGTGAGGTCCATCAGGTTGTCGAGGATGAGCTGGTAGTTGCACGGAGCGTGGATCGTGAGGCCATCGCCGGTCCAGGCGGCATCCGTCATCTGGTGCATGTCGGGGATGAGCGCGGGGTCGGCGAGAGCGGGATCACCCACCCACACCCACACGTAGCGGTACCGGTCGACGACGGGGAACGAGGGGACGAGGGCGCTGGGGTTGATCGTCTCCTGCGCGGGCATGCTCGTGCAGCGCCCGCGAGCGTCGTAGGTGATGCCGTGGTAGGGACAGCGAATGTCTTCCGGGCCGACCAGCGCGCCCTGCGACAGGGGCGCGAGACGGTGCCAGCAGGCGTCGGCGAGCGCGACCGCGCGGCCGTCCTCGGTGCGGTAGAGAGCGAGAGGACGACCCGCGACGGTCCGGGCGAGGATCTTCTTGCGCCCGACCTCGTGGTCCCACGCGGCGACGTACCACGCGTTCCGCGGGTGATCGAGCAGCTTCGCGGTCACTGTCTCCTGCATGGTGCACTCCCTTGTCCACTCACTATCAAGATAGTTATAGCGGAGAAGATACGGTGGAAGCTCGGCATCCGCAAGCGCGAAGGAGGCGGCCGATGAGCCTGCGCTACGCCCTCCTTGCCCTGCTGACCGCCCAGCCCATGACCGGATACGACCTCGCGAAGGCCTTCCACGTGTCGGTCGGGCACGTGTGGCACGCCCCCGACTCGCAGATCTACCCCGAGCTCAAGCGCATGGTCCGCGACGGCTTGCTGGTCGATGAGTCGGTGCCGTGGGGCGAGAAGTCGACGAAGACGCAGTATTCCGTCACCGACGAGGGCGTCGCCGCGTTCCGCGCCTGGATGCGCGAGCCGATCGACTACCCGAGCGAACGCGATCCGGCGCACCTGCGCGCGGCCTACTTCGAGTGGACCGAGCCCGACGTCGCGCGACGCCACCTGCAGGAGCACATCGCGCAGTACGAGTTGCGCCGCGCCCAGTGGCAGGCGCAGTTGGATGCCATCCGCCGGCGCACGCACCCGATCGTGGAGCGCCGCCTCGCGAGCGACACCGAGCACGATCACGACGCGATCGTGGCCTTCAAGGTGTTCACGTACGAGGGCTTCCTCGACCGCGCCGAGGGCGAGATCGCCTGGGCGCGGCACGGGCTGGATCTGCTGGACCGGCTAAACCCGGGGGCGTGAGCCGAGGCGCGAACCCGGGGCCTGAGCCCGGGGGCGGATCCGGGGCCCGAGCCGCGGGCGTGAACCCGGGGCCTGAACCCGGGGCGCGAGCCTCGGGGCGAGAGTCCCGGGCACGTGAGCCGGGAGCGGGCGCCCCTCAGCTCTCGGCCGGAAACGCCGCCGCTCGCAGCAGCCGCGCCAATTCCGCCCGATCGGCGCGCGAGAGCGCCGCGTGCGCGCGCCGCTCCCCCGCCTCGACGTCGACGAGAGCACGACGGTAGAGCGCCCGCCCCTCGAGGGTCGCGGCCACGACGTTCGCGCGGCGATCGCGCGGGTCGGGCTCTCGCGTGACGAGCCCGCGCCGCTCGAGGTCGTCGATCAGGGCAACCACCTGGCTCGGGTCGAGCCGCAAGAAGGCCGCGAGCTCCCGCTGCGAGGGCCGCCCGCCGGTGACGGCGAGGGCGAGGACCGAGTACGAACGCACCTTCAGCCCGTGCGCCGCGAGCGCCTCATTGCCCGTCGCCTGCGACACCGCCGCCGCGCGCGCGAGCAGGAAGCCGAGGTCGTCGGCGAGGGGAGCGTGCTCCAGCCGCGACGCCTCGCCGGCGTCGTCGTCGGCCGCGGGAGTCATGAGGACAGTGTAGCGAAACTCAATCATTGACATTTTCAACGAATGGATGGCACGATGGCGGCGACACGAAGGAGTTCACCATGTCGCTCACCGGCAAAGTCGCCATCGTCACGGGTTCGGGGCGCGGCCTCGGCCTCGCCTACGCCCAGGAGCTCGCCCGCCAGGGGGCAGCGGTCGTCATCAACGACGTGGATGCCGCCACCGCCGACGCCGCGGTGAAGACCATCGTCGACGCGGGCGGACGCGCGGTAGCCGTCGCCGCCCCGGTCGGCCCGACCGAGACCGCCGATGCACTCGTCGCGGCCGCGGTGGACAACTTCGGACGCCTCGACATCCTCGTGACCAACGCCGGGGTCCTGCGCGACACGGTCCTCTGGAAGATGAGCGACGACGACTTCGACACCGTCATCGGCGTGCACCTTCGCGGCACCTTCACCACCGTCCGGGCCGCCGCGACGTACATGCGCCAGAACGAGATCCCCGGGCGGATCATCTGCATCGGCTCGCCCACGGGCCAGCGCGGCAACTTCGGCCAGACCAACTACGCGGCCGCCAAGGCGGGCATCGTCGGCATGGTGCGCACCTGGGCGCTCGAGCTCAAGAAGGCCGGCATCACCGCGAACGCCGTGATCCCCGTCGCCGCCACCGCGATGACCGCGACGGTCCCCTACTTCGCCGCCGCCGTCGAGGCCGATGCTGCGGGGGAGCCCATGCCCGCGTTCTTCCGACACGACCTCGGCTTCGGCACCTCCGACGACGTCGCCGGTCTCGTCGCCTACCTCGCCTCGGACGCCGCCGCCGGCGTGACGGGTCAGGCGATCGGCATCGGCGGCGACCGCCTGCAGCTGTGGTCGCACCCCGAGCCCGTCGCGACGGCGTATCGCGAGGGCGGCTGGACGTTCGAGGCCCTGAACGACGGATTCGCCGAGGCGGTCGGAGAACTCCAGAGCGTCGGCGAGCGGTTCCCCGCCCTGCCCACCGAGCTGCAGCGCCCCACTCCGACCGCCTGACGACCATGGTCCGCTATGAGTCCGCCATCGATGTCGAGGCGCTGAAGGCCATCGACGTCCACGTGCACATCGAGGTCGACGGGCACGGCCACGCGTCGCTGCCTGACGACCTGGCGGCAGCCGCGAGTCGCTACTTCGCCGTCGATGCCGCTCGCCCCGACCTCGACAGCATCGCGGAGTACTACCGCGAACGGTCGATGGCCGCGGTCGTGTTCACGGTGGATGCCGAGAGCCACCTCGATCACCCTCCTCTCTCCAGCGCGGACATCGCCGCGGGGGCCGCGCGCCACAACGACGTCCTGATCCCCTTCGGCTCGGTCGACCCGAACCGCGTCGACGCCGTCGATCGAGCGCGTCGGCTCATCGAGGATTCCGGAGTCCGCGGGTTCAAGTTCCACCCCACGGTGCAGAACTTCGACCCCAGCGACGAGCGCCACTACCCGCTCTACGACGCCTTGCAGGCAGCGGGCGTGGTCGCGCTCTTCCACACGGGCCAGACCGGGATCGGGGCGGGGATGAAGGGCGGGCGGGGCCTGCGCCTCGGCCTGTCGAACCCGATGCTGCTCGACGCGGTCGCGGCCGACTTCGGCGACCTGCAGATCATCATGGCCCACCCCTCGGTGCCGTGGCAGGACGAGGCGATCTCGGTGGCCACGCACAAGCACAACACGTGGATCGACCTGTCGGGATGGAGCCCGAAGTACTTCCCCGAGCAGCTCGTGCGAGCCGCCAACTCCTTCCTGAAGAGCCGCATCCTGTTCGGCTCGGATTTTCCCCTGCTCACCCCCGACCGCTGGATGCGCGACGTCGAGCAGACCGCCCTGAAGACCGAGGTGATGCCGGGGATTGTCAAGGACAACGCCGCGCGCCTCCTCGGCCTCTCGACCCCCTCCAAGGAGAACTGATGACCACCACCATCGCCTACGACGACATCGCGGGCCTCGCCGGCACCGACCTCGGCTGGTCGGACTGGCTCGAGATCACGCAGGACCGCGTCGACCTCTTCGCCGACGCGACCGACGACCACCAGTGGATCCACACCGATCCCGAGCGCGCGAAGGGCGGCCCTTTCGGCGGCGCGATCGCCCACGGGTTCCTCAGCCTGTCGCTCGCCGTGAAGTTCTGGACAGAGCTGCTGGACGTCACGGGCGTGACCACCAAGGTGAACTACGGCCTCGACAAGGTCCGCTTCATCTCGCCCGTGAAGGTCGGCGCCCGCGTGCGCATGAACGCCGTCGTCGCCGAGATCACCGAGATCGCCGGCGGCTACCAGCTCGCCGTCGACCAGACGATCGAGATCGAGGGCGGCAGCAAGCCCGCCGTCGTCGCACGCGGCCTCTACCGCTTCTACGCGTGAGCCGCCCGGGGCCCGCCACGCGCGGGCCCCGAACCCCTTCGCGAAATCCGCACTCGAAGAAGAGACCGCGCATGAGAACCCAAGGACTCGGAGCCTGGCTCCCCCGCCGCAGGCTGCGATCGCCCGAGAAGACCGCCGTGGTGTTCGGTGAGAACCAGCGACTGACCTACCGACAGCTCGCGGACCGCGCCGAGGCGGTGTCCGCCGTCCTGGTCGAGGAGGGCGTCGGCGCCGGTGACACCGTCGCCTACCTCGGCGAGAACAGTCCCGATTTCCTCGTCACGCTGTTCGGCGCGGTGCGCATGGGCGCCGTCTTCGTCCCGGTCAACACCCGGCTCGCGGGGCCCGAGATCGCCCACGTCCTCACCGACAGCCGCGCCCGCGTGCTCGTCCACGACGCTGTGTTCGACGACCGGCTCGACGCGATCGAGGCCGGTCTCGCGAGCCCGCCACGACGCATCCGCACGGGAGCGTCCGGACGCAACGGCGAACCGGGCTTCGATCGGAGAATGGATGCCGCCGGCCCCGCCCCCGCTCTCGTGATCGCCGAACCGGGCGCCCCCGCCGCCGTCGTCTACACCTCGGGCACGACGGGTCGCCCCAAGGGCGCCGTACTCACGCACGAGAACCTGACAGCCGTGGCCGTGAACACGATCATCGACTACGACGTCGTCTCGGACGATGTGGCGCTCATGATCTCGCCGCTCTTCCATGTCGCCTCGCTCGGCATGGGCGCCCTCCCCGTCGTCCTCAAGGGCGGGACCCTCGTCCTCGAGAAGGGGTTCGAGGCCGGCCGCGCGCTCGACCTCGTCGAGCAGCACCGCGTGACGATGATCTCCGGCGTGCCCACGACCTTCCAGCTCATGGCCGACCATCCTTCCTGGGCGAGCACCGACATCTCGAGCCTGCACACCCTCACCTGCGGCGGATCCGCCGTCCCGGACCGCATCCTGCGGGCGTGGGAAGAGCGCGGACTGTCGTTCTCGCAGGGGTACGGCATGACCGAGACCTCGCCCGGGGCGACCTCGCTCGCTCCGCACATGACGCGGGCGAAGCAGGGCAGTGTCGGTCTCCCGCACTTCTTCACCGAGGTACGCGTCGTCGACGATGAGGGGCGCCCGGTCCCGGCCGGCACCGTGGGAGAGATCCACGTCACGGGACCGAACGTCTTCGCCGGCTATCTCGGTCTCGACGAAGCGACGCGCGCGGCGAAGACCGACGACGGGTGGTTCCGCTCCGGCGACCTCGGTTACCTCGACGCCGACGGCTACCTTTACATCTGCGGACGATCGAAAGACATGATCATCTCCGGCGGCGAGAACATCTACCCGGCCGAGGTCGAAGCCCTGATCGCCGACATACCGGGAGTCACGGGCGTCGCCGTCATCGGCATCCCGGACAATCGCTGGGGCGAAGTCCCGCTGGCCGTGCTGACCGTGAGCGAGGGGACGATGGTCGACACCACCGCCGTGCGCGCGCACCTCGACGGGCAGGTGGCGCGCTACAAGCTCCCCAAAGAGGTGGTCGTGATCGAGGCGTTGCCCCGCACGGCATCCGGAAAGGTCATCAAAGCCGAGCTGCGCGAGCGCTTCGGCGGCACCTCACTCTGAAGCCTCCTCATGCCCGGGACCTGTCGATGACGACGCTCAGCGTCACCGCCGTGGTGATGTCCTTGACACCCGGGTGGCCCGCGACGAGGCGCCAGATCTCGCTCACGCGGGTCGTGTTCGCAGCCTCCACGTGCACGACGAGGTCGAGTTCGCCGGCGACCACGTCGCACCGGCGTACCTCCGGAATCGCCTCCAGGGATGCCACGACGTCGTCGCCTCGCATCCGGTCATGACGCTGGACGAGCAAGGTCGCCACGGCCGCGTCGGCACCGGGGCCGACCGTGATCGCCTCGCGGATCGTGTAGCCCTCGATGTGCCCGTCGCGTTCGAGTCTCTCGACGCGCTGACGAACGGCGTTGCGCGAAAGTCGGACGACGCTTCCCAGCATCGCGTGGCTCGCGCGGGCGTTGCGCCGGAGCTCTCGCAGGAGTTGCTCATCGATGTCATCGAGTCGGCGCATGGGAAGCCTTGCCTTCGACAGGGGACCGTGGCCGCCACCCCGCGAACGGCCACCGCCTCGTGTTCGTTCGAGGGTCGGGGGATGCCCCGCATCGTGGATGCGATCGAATCCCGACCCCGCGGCAGGGTGGGGCCGCCGAAGTCCCGGCGGGGCGATGAGCGGCGCCCCTCCGTCGCCCGTGGGGGGAAGGGGAGCCGTTCATCGTCGTCCGTTCTCGTTCTCGTTCTCGGGTCTGCGGCTGCGGCCGTCAGACCTGCTCGGGGACGACCCAGCTCTTGCGGATGGTCTTGGTCACGACCCAGGTGCCCGTGTCGCCGGCCTCCATGAAGAACACGCGGCCGGGAGCGATGACATGCACGCAGCCATCGGCGTCGGTCAGCGTCCCCTCGCCCTCGATGATGTGGAACATCTCCGCGTGCGTCCACGACCACGGGAATTCACCGGGCTCGCACATCCACGTGCCCACGCGCAGGCCGCCACCGCTCGCGATCGGGGCGGTGAACTGCTCGGGGTCGCCGGAGGTGGCATCCGGGACCAGACCCTTCGAGGTCAGAGCGAGATCGGAGGGAAGGGCATCGATGATCATGATTCTCCTGGTGGTGAGGACAGGTCACAGGACCTGGTCGAGGAAGGCTTTCAGGCGCTCCGTCTGGGGATTGTCGAAAAGGGATGCAGGAGGACCCACCTCGACGACCACGCCGCGGTCCATGAAGACCGCCTGATCGGCGACCTCGCGGGCGAAGCCCATCTCATGCGTCACGACGACCATGGTCATGCCGGCGCGGGCGAGCCGACGCATCAACGCCAGGACGCCCTTCACCAGCTCGGGGTCCAGGGCCGACGTCGCCTCGTCGAAGAGCATGACCTCCGGCTCCATGGCGAGAGCACGGGCGATCGCCACGCGCTGCTTCTGACCGCCCGAGAGCGATGCCGGGCGCATGTCGGCCTTCTCGGCGAGCCCCACCTCCGCGAGGCGCTTGTGCGCGACCTCCCGCGCCGCGGCCGCGCTCACGCCGCGCACCCGCCGGAGGGGGAGCACGATGTTGTCGAGCACGGTCCGGTGCGGGAACAGGTTGAAGTGCTGGAACACCATGCCGATCCGGCGGCGCAATGCGTCGTCCGACCCCGTGAGGACGTCGACCCCGTCGAGCAGGACGGCTCCGCCCGACGCCTCTTCCAAACGGTTGATGCAGCGCAGCACGGTCGATTTGCCCGATCCCGACGGACCGATGATGCAGGTGGTCTTCCCGGCGGGAACCTCGATGTCGACGCCGTGTAGCACGCGAACCGGTCCGAAGTCCTTCGTCAGCCCCCGCACGGAGAGCGAGCCCGCCGCCGGTGTGAAAGCACCCGTGGGGGCGGTGAGGATGTCGCTCATCGTTGTGCTCCGTTCTGCGGCGCGGTGGTCGGACCTGCCGACAGGATGGGGTCGGGAAGCACCGTCTCAGCCGGAGCGTCGTTCGCCGGGCGACGACGACGGCCCAGCGGACGCCCGTCACGGAGGCGACGGTCGATCACGTTGACCAAGTGAGTGAGGGGCACCGTGATGATGAGGTAAAAGATGCCGGCGAGCACCAGCGGCGAGAGGTTGCCGTTGGTGATGGCGGCGTCCTGCCCGATGCGGAACAACTCGCGCTGCGACGTGATCAGGCCGAGGAAGTACACCAGCGACGAGTCCTTCACGATGGCGATGAACTGGTTCACCAGCGACGGCAGCACCTGACGCACCGCCTGCGGGATCACGATGAGTCGCATCGCGTCGCGGTGCGTCATGCCCAGCGCGCGAGCGGCCTCGAGCTGGCCCTTGTCGACCGCGAGGATTCCCGCGCGGAAGATCTCTCCGAGGTAGGCGCTGGCGATGAGGCTCAGCGCCAGGATGCCGAGAGGGTAGGGGTTTCCGCGGGTGATGCCGTTGAACAGCGGGGCGAGCCCCGTTCCGATCAGAAGGATCGTCAGGATCGCCGGGAGCCCTCGGAAGATGTCGGTGTAGATCCGACTGAGGGTGCGCAGCAGACGTGACCGGCTCGTGCCCATGACGGCCAGGCCGAGTCCGAGCACGATGCCGATGACGGTGGCCGCGAGCGACAGCAGGAGGGTGTTCCAGATGCCGTAGGCGAGCATGTCGGGCAGCGCTCGCAGCATCGACGTGACGTCGAAGAAGCTGCGCGCGATGTTGCCCAGGGTGTCAGCGAGGTCCATGGGTCACTTCGTCGGCTGGAACTGGTCGGGAACCGGCTGGTCGGGGAAGAACTTCATGTCGATGCTCAGCCAGGTCCCATCGGCGATCATGTCGGCCAGGGCCCCGTTGACGGCATCCTTCAGCGCCGTGTTCTGCTTCGACACGGCCATGCCCACGGGGTAGTCGGGGACGGGGATGTTGATCGCGATCTCCTGGCGTCCGCCGGACTGAGCCGCGTAGTCCTCCGCCACGGGGAAGTCGAGGAAGTGCGCGTCGATCGTGCCCGCCGTGAGACCCGCGATCGCGCTGTTGTTGTCGGGGAAGCGCACGATCTCGACGCCGGGGAAGTTCTCCTGGGCGTAGCTGTCCTGGATCGTGCCCTGCACGACGCCCAGACGCTTGCCGCTCAGGGTCGCCTCGTCGTCGGTGATCCCGGATGCCGGGGAGGCGAGCACGGAGATGTAGGCGATGAAGTAGTGGTCGCTGAAGTCGACCGTCTCGCGACGCTTCTCGGTGTCGCTGATGGAGGCGGCGGCGAGGTCGAGCTGACCGTTCGCGACCGCCGGCAGGAGAGCGGAGAACTCCTGCGTGACGAACTCGGTCTGCAGGTCGAGACGCTTGGCCACTTCGCGTGCGATCTCGACGTCGAAGCCCTGGAGCTCGCCGTTGTCGGTGTAGGCGTAGGGCTTGGTGTCGCCCGTGGTGCCGATACGGAGCGTGCCGCTCGAGATCGTGTTCAAGCCGTCGTCGGAGCCGCCGGCGCTCGGCCCGGCGCAGGCCGAGAGGCTCAGGCCGAGGGCGACGGCCGCGGTGGCGGCCAAAAGGATTTTGGAGCGCTTCATGGTCAGGCTGCTTTCTTGGTCGGGTGGTGGGGGTCGTCGGCCCAGGACGTGCCGTCGTACTCACGGTCGGGGCTCATGAACTGGATGTCGGTGAACGGTTCCTCGTCGAGGGCGAGCTCCGCCAGGAGTTCTCCGATGGCGGGCGCGTGCTTGAAGCCGTGACCGCTGTCGCCGCCGGCGAGGACGAGCCGGGGGTCTCCGGCGACACGGCCCAGGAGGAACTGCTTGTCGGGGGTGTTCGTCACCATGCAGGGGATCGCCTTCGCGGGCGTCGGCTCGAGATCGCGGAACGCCCCGTCGACAGCCTTGGACAGGGTCGCATAGTCGCTGGCGGGGCGGATGTAGCGGTCGACGGTGTCCGCATCGGTGTCGGTGAACACACCACCGATGTCCTGCAGGCCGATCTTGACCGCGTAGCCCTCGCCGTCCGTCGCATCCGCGCCGTGGCCCCAGAGCGCCAGACCGCTGGGAAGCTGACGGATGAAGACGGGGAAGGCCGAGAGGTCGAACTGCCCGTCGGGCTCGATGTCAGAGGGGTCCGAGCTCTCGAACCAGAACATGGGCATGCGCCGGGGCGACAGGGGCAGGTCGAGGAACTTCGAGGTCCACGCGCCGGCGGTCATCACCGCACGACGGGCGCGCAGAGTCCGCCCTCCCGCCTCGACCTCGACGCCGTCGTCGATGAGACGGACGTCGGTGACCCGCGTGTCGGTCAACACCGTCGCGCCCAGCGAGACGGCCACCTCTACGGCTGCTCTGACGCCGAGCTCGGGGTAGCAGACGCCGGCGGCAGGATCCCACACGCCGATGTCGTCGGGACCGAAGCCTCGATACTGCGGGAAGCGCTCGCCGAGTTCGTCGTGCTCGATGACCTCGACCTTGAGGCCCGCATCGGTGGCGGCGCGCAGCGTCCCCTCGACCACGTGACCGTCGGGCGGGCCCACCATGAGACCGCCGGTCTGCCGCAGCAGCGTCTGGCCGGTGCGCTCGCCGAGGTCGTACCAGAGGTCGCGAGCTCGTGTCGCGATCGGTGCGAGACCGGGGTGCTCGTGGCAGGCGACACGGAAGACGCGCGTGGTGCCATGCGTCGAGCCCAGGTGGTGACCGATCCCGTACCGTTCGACCCCGATGACGCGGACGCCGCGCTCGGCGAGACGCCAGAGGGCCTGAGATCCCCACGCGCCGAGTCCGACGACGATGACGTCGGCATCCAAAAAGTTGTCTGACATGACATGCTGCCTTTCCCTCCCGGTGTGCCGGGGTGCGCATCAGTCTGCTCAAGCGCACGCTGGCTTCGCCAAATACAATTTTCGATGGTTGTGATACCCAGCAGGTATGAATGCCGCCGAGGAGGCCCCATGGAAATCCGCGAACTGACCTACTTCATGGCCGTCGCCGAAGACCTGTCGTTCACGCGGGCCGCCGCCCGTCTCCAGATGAGCCAGCCGCCCCTCAGCCGTGCCATCAGTCAGCTGGAGAAGAAACTCGGGGTGCGGTTGTTCGACAGGCGCTCTCGAGCCGCGCCGCGCCTCACCCCGGCGGGGCACCTCCTCGTCCGCGAAGGACGCAGCATCCTGCAGCAGGTCGAGCAGACCGAGTCGCTCCTCGACTCCGCCGTTGCCGAACTGCATCCCCTGCGCATCGTCAGTGTCAGCTCGGTCCTCGCCGGACTGCTGCCCCCTGTCGTGCGGGCCTTCACGGGGTCGCACCGCGAAGCGCGCGTGCTCATCGAGGAAGCGGAGGAGCGTCCGATCCTGTTCGATCTGGCCCGGGTGACGGCGGATCTGGGATTCACCCGAGTCCGAACCGTCGACGATCGCTTCGAGTTCGACCGTGTCGCGATGGAGCCGCTGGTGGCCGCCCTTCCCGCGACTCACCGGCTCGCCGGACGCGGCGAGATCTCGCTCGCCGAGCTCTCGGACGAGGACTTCATCATGTTCAACCGCGAGGACTCCCCCCAGGCGTACGACCGTCTCGTCCTCTCCTGCGTGCGAGCGGGCTTCAACCCCCGCATCATCCTGCACGCGACGAACGACCTGTCGATTCTCAGCACGGTGTCCTGCGGCCTGGGCGTGTCGCTCATGCCGTACATCTCGTCTTTCGTTCCGATCCCCGGCGTGCACTTCGCCACCATCTCGGAGGAATGGGCGCGCACGCCGCTGACGATCGTGTGGTTGTCGGGTCAGCCCAACCCCCTTACGGCGCTGTTCGTGTCGTACGTGCGCGCCGAGCTCACCGCCCGGCGCGACGCGGATCGACGAGCCGGTCGCATCACCTTCGATCTGCTCGCCCCCTGAGCCCCACCGCACGCGGCACCCTCGGCCCTCCGCACCACAGGACAACGGCTCGCACCGCACCTCGACGACGAGCGATCCGCTCGGTGCGGGGAGCGGATCGTCGCTGGTGCGCGGTGCACCTTCGCCTCGAACCTGGAGGAAAGACCCGTCTAAGGAGTTTCGATGCGTTCGTACAATCTGGCCCTGATCGGTTTCGGTGGAGTGAACCGTGCCCTCGCACAGCTCATCGACGAGGACCAACCCCGTTTCCGCGAGCTCGGCTTCGAGCTGAAGGTGGTCGCCATCACCGACCTCGCGATGGGTTCTCTCATCCAGGCCGACGGCGTCGATCTCGGCGAGATCCTCGCCCTGCCCCGCGGCACGACCTTTGCGGGCCACGACGGCGGTTCCGCCGAAGCGGACAACGAACGCGTGATCCGCGAGAGCCCGGCCGACGTCGTGGTCGAGGCGACGTTCACGAACCCGCAGACCGGAGAACCCGCGGCCTCGCACGTGCGCTGGGCGCTCGAGAGCGGCAAGCACGTGACCACCACGAACAAGGGCCCGGTCGCCCTCCACGGCGCCGCCCTGAACGCCATCGCCGCCGCGAACGGCGTGCGCTTCGCGTACGAGGGCAGCGTCATGAGCGGCACGCCGGTGCTCGGGCTCGCCCACCGGCAGCTCGCCGGGCTGGGCTTCTCGCGCGTGCAGGGCGTTCTCAACGGCACCAGCAACTACGTCCTCAGCCGTATGGAGGCGGGGCTGAGCCTCGACGCCGCCGTCGCCGAGGCCCAGGCCCACGGTTACGCCGAGGCCGACCCCACCGCCGACATCGGGGGGTCGGACGTTCAGCTCAAGGTCACCATCCTCGCGAACGAACTGCTCGGCGCCGACATCTCGCCCGCCGACGTCGAGACCTTCGGCATCCAGGACATCACCGCGGACGACGTCGCCGCGGCGGCCCGCGAGGGTCGACGCTGGAAGCTCATCGGTTCGGCGGAACGCGACCAGGACGGCGCCGTCACGGCCCGCGTCGCCGCGGAGGCCGTCACCGCCGATCACCCGCTGGCGAATGTTCCCGGCGCGACCAATGCCGTCTCGTTCGACACCGATCTGCTTGGCACGGTCACGGTCACCGGACCGGGTGCCGGCCGCATCGAGACCGCCTACGCGCTGATCGCCGACCTGATCAGCATCGACGCCTTCGAGAAGGATGCCGCTCGTGTCTGACACGCACACACTCCACGTCCTCACCGTCGACGATCTGCTCGTCTACGACAAGTTCTCGGGCGACGTCGTCGCCGCTCTGCCCCAGAACGACGTCGACGGAGCCCGTGACGCCCTCGCACGCGCCGTCGCGGCGGCGCCCGCGGCGGCGAAGACGGCCAGGCACGAACGGGCCGCGGTGCTCGAACGCGCCGCCCGCATCTTGGACGAGCGCTCCGAGAACGTCGCGCATCTCATCGTCACCGAGGCCGGCAAGACGATCCGCCAGGCGCGCAAGGAGGTCTCACGAGCGATCAACACCCTGAAACTCTCGGCGCACGAGGCGACAGCCAACGCCGGCGAGGTCATCCCGTTCGAGTCCTTCCCCGGCGGTGAGGGTCGGCGCGGCTGGTTCAGCCGCGAACCCCTAGGGGTGATCGTCGCGATCACGCCCTACAACGACGCCCTGAACCTCGTCGCCCACAAGATCGGCCCGGCGATCGCGGGCGGCAACACCGTCGTGCTCAAACCTTCCCCGCACACCCCGCTCACGGCGCAGCTGATGGTGGACGTGCTCGTCGAGGCGGGCCTGCCCGACGACGTCATCACCGTCGTGCGCGGTGACAGGTCGGTCGCTCAGGCGCTCGTCTCCGCACGCGAGGTGCGTCTGGTCTCGTTCACCGGCGGGTTCGCAACGGGGCGCGCGATCGCCGCGGCCGCCGGCATCAAGAGGCTCGCGATGGAGCTCGGGGGAAACGCACCCGTTATCGTCTTCGCCGACGCCGACCTCGACAGCGCGGTGTCGGCGTGCGTCTCGGGGGCGTTCTGGGCCGCGGGGCAGAATTGCATCGGTGCTCAGCGTCTCCTCGTGCAGCGAGAGATGTACGAGCGGTTCGTCGCCGCGTTCGTCGAGGCGACCGGGCGGCTCGTCCACGGCGACCCGCGTGAGGAGACGACCGATATCGGTCCGATGATCAGCGCGAGTGCGGCGCACGCGGCGCGTCAGACGGTGCTCGACGCCGTCGCTGCCGGAGCGCACCTGCGGATCGGCGGCACCGTGGAGGGCTCCGTCATGGCGCCGACGGTGCTGACCGATGTGCCGCGCACGTGCACGGTGTGGACCGAGGAGGTCTTCGCGCCGGTGGTCGTCATCGAGCCTTTCGACTCCGAAGAGGCCGCGATCGAGGCCGCCAACGACAGCGAGTACGCACTGCAGGCCGGGGTCTTCACGCAGAATCTCTCGCGCGCGCTCCGCGTCGCCGACGCCATCGAGGCCGGTGGCGTGATGGTCAACGATTCCTCGGACTATCGCCTCGACGCGATGCCGTTCGGCGGAGCGAAGTACGGCTCGATGGGTCGCGAGGGCGTGCGCTTCGCCTACGAGGAGATGACTCAGCCGAAGGTCATCTCGATCCTGACCTGACGGGCGGACGGGCGGGGACCCGCTGATCAGGGAAAAGAGAGAACTCCGAATTCTCTCGCAGCCCCGCCCCTGCCGGAAAGGCACCGCCGTAGAGGTCAGGCGGGGTCAGCCGTCGACGTGGGCGGCCGTTGCTGTGCGGTGCCCGCCGGAGGGCCCACCGCGCTTCGTCAGGCGCGTGATCCCGGTGATCACGGCGACGATCACGAGCCCGATCGCCAGGCCAAACACCGCCGACATCGTCGTCTCCACGATCCACACGACGACCGCTCCGGCGGCCTCGATCGCGTGGGTCACGACGTGCACGACGTCGTACGGTCCTGCCCACAGCGTCTCGGCGAGATTCTGCAGCAGGAGGTGTCCACCGACCCACAGCATCGCGACGGTGCCGACGATGCTGATGACCCGGAACACCGCCGGCATGGATGCCACGATCCGCACGCCGAAGCGGCGGACACCGCGCGAGGGGCTCTTCATGAACCGCAGGCCGATGTCGTCGATCTTCACGAGCAGCGCGACGGCACCGTAGACCACGACCGTCATGGCGAGACCGATGATCAGGAGGGCGCCCAGCGTCATCCAGATGCCGAAGTCGGGGTCGAGACTCGACAGCGCGATCAGCATGATCTCGGTGCTGAGGATGAGGTCGGTGCGCACGGCACCGAGCACGAGCTTCTTCTCATCGCGCGGGCCGTCGTCGTCGTGCTCTCCGTGGCTGACGCCGAACCACTCGAGCACCTTCTCGGCGCCTTCGAAACAGAGGAAGGCGCCACCGACGATGAGGAGGTATGGAAGCACCATCGGCGCGAACGCCTCCAGCAGCAGCGCGATCGGGATGATGATGACGTACTTGTTGATGATGCTGCCGAGCGCGATCTTCCACACCACCGGGAGCTCGCGCGCGGGTGTCAGCCCCTGCACGTACTGCGGAGTCACGGCGGCATCGTCGATGACGACGCCCGCGGTCTTCGCGCTCGCCTTCATGGCGGCGCTGAGGATGTCATCGACAACGGCGAGCAGACCGACAGACATAGGTTCTCCGGGGTCGAGGGGATGCGGCGAGAGGCCTCCAGCGAGGATATCGGCGTCGGCGACCCTGAGGGGCGCGCTGCGGACAACGCACCCCCCAGCACTGAGACGCGACGGGGATCAGACCGAGACCGGGCTGTCAGGGACAGCCTTCGCGGAATCCTCCACGGGCGCAGCGTCTTGGACCGGCGGCGCAGGCGCCTTCCGCGCGACGTGTCGCCAGATGAATCCCCCGCCGAAAATCACGACAACGACGCAACTCCAGTGCG
Source organism: Microbacterium sp. Kw_RZR3 (assembly GCF_029222405.1). Lineage (NCBI taxonomy): Bacteria > Bacillati > Actinomycetota > Actinomycetes > Micrococcales > Microbacteriaceae > Microbacterium > Microbacterium sp. Kw_RZR3. Next base: position 18,997 of record NZ_JARHXC010000053.1, read on the forward strand.
TCACCGCGAAAAGCAGATCGTTGTTGGTGAGACCGAGGACCAATGGAGCCACACCGTCCCAGGTCCCGTGCAGAACGGCGACGCCGACGTACGTGCCGAGCACAAGCCACGACAAGCGGAAGCGCCCCTTCTTCGCGGCGGCCGCGAAAAGGGCGGCACCCAGCAGGGAACTCCAGAGAACGTGCATGAACGGGGCGTAAAGGCCGCGGTCGTACGCCTGGAACACCGCCGAGATGATGGGGTCGGCACCTGTCGCCGACATGTTGATGTAGCCCATGGACTCCAGCACCGCGAAGCCGAGACCGACCGACCCGCCGATGAACAGACCGTTGCGAGCGCTCTTGGCGATCTTCCACCCCACGGCCACGATGAGCACCCCCTTGGCGAACTCCTCGACGAAGCCGGCCGACAGCAAGGCGATCACCCCCTGGTTCCCGAAATGAGGCTGCGGAAGCTGCTCCACGAGCTGATCCAGCGTCGCGCCGAGTGTGACGGCGAGAGTCCCACCGATGACCGCCGCCACAACGAGGTTGATCGCGGTGACTGTGTCGGTCGTCCGGAGACGGTGCAGCATGATCCAAAAGACCGTCGCGGGCACGAGTGCTGCGCTTATGAAGACCCACGCCGGCAGAACGAGCACGTTTCGCAACAGGTGCAGAAGAACGATGCCCATGTAAAGCCAGATGAGTAGCCCGCCCACGAAGAACCAAACGGTGTGGGTCCTTCGGTGCTCCCGTCGGTGTGGCGCGTGTTTGTGCGGCGCGTGTTTATGTGTGCGAGTGGTGTGCTTCTCTGCCGTGGTCACGGCTCTCCCCCTGTCCGGAACGCCCAGCGCGCCCTGAGTCAGAGTGTGGCAGAGCACATCACCCCGTCGTGGCCGAATTTCACCCGACACGCTGCCTCGTCCACTGCCGGGCGGCGCGATGCTGAAAGGATGCCCGTCCTCACCACGCTCCCTCCGTTGCTGCTCCTCGTCGTCCTCGGCGTCAGCGGGGTGAGCAAGCTCCTCGATCTCGACTCCGCGGCGACGACGATGCGGGCCCTCCGCCTCGGGGCACTTCCCGCCCGACCGACCGTCGCGGCGGTGGCCTCGGTGGAACTCGCCGTCGCCTTGGGGCTCGCTTTCGGCACGCGCGAGCTCTTCTCCGGGGCGGCCGTCGCCTCCCTCGTCGTGACGCTGGCCTTCCTCGCCGTGGCCGTCCGCGCACAGCAGCAGCACTCCACCGACGAATGCGGATGCTTCGGGCGGGTGGCATCCACCCGGGTCGGCCCGTGGATGACGGCGCGCAACGTCGCCCTCGCAGTCCTGGCGTCGGCGACCTTGGCGGGCGCGATCATCGACCCGCCGTCCAACGCTCTCCTCACGCGCACGCTCAGCGACCCCTTGACCGCCGTGTCGCTCGTCATCGTCGTTGCGGCGATCGCCGTGATCGGAGCGTCCTTCCGGCCCGATTCGGCGACGGCGACCTCGGCGGCGGAGTTGCCCCTGCTCACCCCCGACGGAACGGTGGTGGTTCCGCGGCAGCGCGCCCTGCGCGGTCGCGCGCAGCTGCTGCTGTTCGTGCGGCGCGGCTGCGCGCCGTGCGAGGCGCTGATCGAGCGCGCGACGACCGACCTGGCCGAACTGGATACCATCGACGTCCGCCTCATCGGCGCCGTGGGAGATGATCATCGGCCCGCGACGGACGAACCCATCCACACCGATCTGTCGGGGACGTTCGCCGAGTCCCTCGGCGTTCCTCCGGAGCGGCCCGCGGGGATCCTCCTGACCACCAGCGGCGACCGGCTCCTCCCTTTCGCCGTGGGTGCCGACGAGACGAATCTGCTCATCGACACCGTCGTCGCCGCCCTCGCCGAGCAGAAGCTCGACTGACGCATTCAACGAGAAAAGCCCCGGCGAACCGGGGCTTTTCTCGTTGTGCGGAGACGGAGGGATTTGAACCCTCGGTCCCCTTACGGGGACTCCACCTTAGCAGGGTGGTGCACTAGGCCTGACTATGCGACGTCTCCAGGTGATCAGCGCCGAAGGCGCGAGCACACCGGTTCATACTACCCGCTCGCGCCCTGGCATCCGAATCCGAACCGGCCGGGATGCCAGGGCGAGAGCGTCAGCGGACGTTGCCGTTCGAGCAGGTCGCCTGCGCCGCCGTCTGGCCCGCGATCTCCGACGGCAGCGTGATCGCCGACGAGGAGGGGTCGGGGGTGGGCGCGGCGCTGTCGGTCGGCGCCGGGGTGGCCGTGTCGGTCGGCGTGGGCTGGGCGTTCTCGTCGACGACCACGCCGTCTCCGTCGCTCAGGTTGCCCGAGAGCTGCAGCGGCTGGTTCGCCGCGAGCGCGGCCCAGAGCGTGTCGGCCGCGTCGTAGTCGGGCACGACACGGTTCGGGTCGGCCGAGTCGGTGAACGTCGGGTACTGGATGAAGACGATCTCGCTGAACGGGACGTCCTTCACGGCGGACGCGATCTGGACGAGCGTCAGCGGGTTGGTCAGCGACGTCGACGGATCGACGTTGCGAAGCGCGGTCGAGGCGAGCTTGTAGAGGGTCGCCGGGTTCGACAGCACCTCCTGGCTCTTCAGCTTGTTGGCCAGGCGCGACATGTACTGCTGCTGGTTCGAGATGCGGCCGAGGTCGCCGCCGTCACCGACCCCGTGACGGGTGCGCAGGAACTGGAGCGCGTCGAGGCCCTGCACCGTGCGCATTCCGGCGGGCCAGTCGATGCCCGTGTACGGGTCCTTGATGCCGTTCGCGATACACACGTCGACGCCACCGATCGCGTCGGTGATGTTGATGACGCCGCCGAAGCTGACCTTCGCCGCGAACGGGATCTCGAGTCCGCTGAGCTTCGAGATGGTCTGCACGACGCACGACAGTCCGCCGTACGAGAAAGCGCTGTTGATCTGCTGCTTGCTCATCGCGGAGGTCTCGTTGCCGTTGGCATCCGTGCAGGAGGGGATCGGCACCATGAGGTCGCGCGGGAACGAGATGACGGTCACGCGCCGCGGCTCGTCGGAGATGTGCACGAGCATGTTGACGTCGTTGAGGCTGCCCTCGGAGTCATCGCCCGAGCAGCGGTCGCCGAACAGCGAGGCGAAGGCGGGCTCGCACTCGTCGGTGCCGACGAGCAGCATGTTGACGCCGCCCTTGAGCTCGCCGATGTCGGGCGGAACGGCGGGCTGGCCCTTCAGCTCGACCGCGTCGGCGGTGAAGCTCGACGACAGGTCGTAGATCGCGTACGCACCGACGCCGAAGCCGGCGACGAGAAGAACGGCCAGGCCCACGGCGACGCCGCGGAGGATCTGGCCGGCGGGGCTGAGCGTCCGCAGACGTCCGTGACGCGCGACGGTTCTCTGCCCGCGCGGGGTCGTGCTCTTGCTCACTCGGGTCCTTTCGGGGACGGATGCCATCGGCCGGGCATCGCATCACACCTGGGCCGCGGCCACAGGTCGGAGCCATCTTAGGGACGCGCGGCTGAGAATCGTGTGAGGGTCAGGGGAATCTCACACGGAGCGCGGACCGACACGGCGGACGAGGCGCCAGAGATTCCCCCGGCGGCGCTCGACCGAGAGCTCGTCGCACACCGCAGCCGCGATCGCGAGACCGCGGCCCGATTCGGCGAGCGCGTCGGCCATCGTGGCGGCGGCGAGGTCGAGGTGCACCGGCGGCGCGGAGTCGCGCAGGACCGCGCGCAGCTCGTCGCCGGCCGACAGCTCCACCGACAACGACACCTCGTCACCGCCCCGGGGCGCGTGCACGGCGATGTTCGTGGCAATCTCGATCACCGCGAGCGAGAAGAGCGAGAAATCGTCTTCGGCGATGTGCGGAACGCTCTGGGCCAGTTCCTCGAGCGCGCGGTGCAGCCCTTCGACGAACGCGAGAGTCGCGGCCCCCTCCCGGGTGACGGTGATCTCAGACACCGTCGAACGCCCCGTCGGCGTCGGGGTACACGTGGAGGACCCGATCAAGATTTGTCAGGCGCAACACCTGTCGCACCTGTTCCCCTGCGGCGGCGATCCTCAGGTCTCCCCCGGCGACGCGTGTCGCCTTCAACGCGCCGATGAGTGCCCCGAGACCCGAGGAGTCGATGAAGTCGACTTTCTCGAGGTCGACGACGAGCCGGGTCCGACCCGCCGCGACGAGATCCGAGACCTCCGCTCGGAGCTGCGGGGCGACCGCGGCCGTAAGCCGTCCCTCGACCTCCAGGACGACCGCTTCCGCAGACTCGCGTCGTTCGATGTTCATCGTGCTCCTTCCCGGGCGATGTCGCCGTCGCGCGCCACCACCATCACCGTCACGTCATCCGTGGCCGTCGCCCCGCGCGCGAGGCGCGCGGCCTCGTCCAGCGCGCCGGCGATGCCGCGCTCGCGGAGAACGCGCCGTACGTGTCCGAGCGGATCGGACGGGTCCAGCACATCCAGCAGACCGTCGCTGCACACCATGAAGATGTCGCCCGGAGCGAGCCTCGTCTCGGCTTCGGCACGGGCGTCCGCCAGCCCCATCCCCAGCGGCATCCCGGTGGAGAAGAGGTGCTCCCACGTGTCGTCCGCGCGCAGGATGTAGCCGAGACTGTGCCCGGCGTCGACGAAACGCAGGACGCCCGTCGGCGCCTCCAGCTGCGCGTGGAACGCGGTGGCGAAGGTGCCGAGGTCGGCGACGTCGGCCTCGAGCAGGCGGTCCGCCTCGCGGATGGCATCCAGGAGTCCCCGATCGGGGAGCGTGCGCAGCGAGGCGCGCAGGCCGGCCGCCAGGAGGGCCGCGCCGAGGCCCTTGCCCATGACGTCGGCCAGCGTGAAGCGAACCCCGTCCCCGACCGGGTACCAGTCGTAGAGGTCGCCCGACATCTGGCCCGCGGCGACGGTGACGGCCGCGATCTCGTATCCGGGGAGTTCCGGCGCCGTGCGGGGGCGCAGGGTGCCCTGCACCGCCACGGCGTCATCGAGCTCGTTCTGCCGGAGGATCTCGGACTGGACCCACGCGGCCAGGTCGCGGAGCAGGTCTTCCTCGCGCTCGTCGAGCGAGCGGGGTTTCGTATCGAGCAGGCAGAGGGTCCCGATGCGTTCGCCCCCGGCCGCTTGCAGGGGATGACCGGCGTAGAAGCGCAGGTGCGGGTCTCCCTCGACGAAGGGGTTCGCGGCCCAGAGCTCGTCGGCGCTCGCATCGGGGATGACGACGGTGCGCCCCTCTCGCACGGTGAAGTCGCAGAACGCATCTTCGCGCGGCGCCTCGCGCCCGCCGAGACCGATCTCGGACTTGCGCCACTGCCGGTCGCGGTCGAGGAGCGTCACGCTCACCATGGGCACGCCGAACACCTCCTGGGCGAGGCGCGTGACGCGGTCGATGCGCTCGTCGCGCGGGGTGTCGAGGATGCCGAGCTCCTCGATCGCCCGCTGCCGGGCTGCATCGTCGAACTCCGGAATGGTCACACTCATCGGCTCTCCTTTCGCGACGACCGCCGCCCGTGCTCGGCGAGCCGCTCAGCCTCGGCGACGGGGTCGTACCCGGTGAAGGTCGCCGCTTGGAAGAGCACGCTGAGCACCACGAGATCGTAGATCGCCCACGCGATGTTGACGGCGGTGCCGATCGGCTCGGCACCGTTGACGAACAGGCGGATGGCGCCGACGATGATCGCCACGACCAGCAGCCCCATGACGACCAGCTGGGTCTTGATGAGGTGCCACTGCGGCCCGTTCGTGCTCGGACGCGTCTTCGGGGTCACGGCGAAACCGAGCGGGATCCGCAGGACGACGTTCGTGAACGCCGTCGAGCACGCTTTCAACCACACCGGGAACAACGCCAGGCTGTACTGCTGCCCGCGCCACGTGGGCGCCCCCTTCGCCGCGACGAAGAACAGCAGCTGATTGACGAGCATGAACGGGATGAACCGCGCGAAGAAGTCCCCCGCGTACGCGTGGACGGGAAGGATGCCGAGCACCAGGAACATGATGGGGGCGGCGAAGTAGACCACGGCGGCGTACCCCGACAGGTAGCTCCACATCGTGGCGAAGTACATCAGTCGCTGGGGCAGCGACATGCCCCACTGCACGAGCGGGTTCTCGCGCAGGAGAACCTGCATCGTGCCCTGCGCCCAGCGCAGCCGCTGGGTGAGCATCGTGCCGAGGTCCTCGGGGGCGAGGCCGTCGGCGAGCAGCTCGTGGTGGTAAACGCTCTTCCAGCCCATGCCGTGCATGCGCATCGACGTCGCCATGTCCTCGGTCACCGAGATGGTCGCGAGCGGCATGACCGGCTGCGCCTCACCCGCGCGGTCCACGCCGATGGTGCGCAGCACCGCCTGCACGGCCTCGAGCGCGTTCAGCGGAGACAGTTCGCGCGTGGCGAGCGCCGCGACCGCCTGCTCCACGTCGAACGCCTGCTCCTCGGGGCTCGATCCCGGGCCCGCGGGGCCGGCCAAGGCGGCCAGCTCGCGGAGGTCGTCGTCGATCCCCGCGACGTCGGACGCCACGATCGACTGGGTGGCGGCATCCACTCGGCGGTGTAGGCGATACGTGACCTCGCCCAGCGGCTCACGCGCCCGCAGGCGCGACCGGGCTTCGGCGACCCCTGCCGACACCTCGTCGAGAGCCGCCGAGACCGCGGGGTCGGATGCCGCGGGTGAGGTGCGCGCCTTCTCGATCACGCGCGTCGCGCTGCGCAACGCGCGGGCGACCGACTGATCGAGTTCGCGCACGTATCCGACGATGCCGAGCTGCATGAGGGCTTCGCGTCGCAGGATGGCGTTCGAGCCGCAGAAGAAGGCGGCGTTCCACCCGTCCTTGCCCTGCTGGATCGGGCCGTAGAACAGCGGAGCCTGGCTGCCGAGGGGGTCGCCCGTGGCCACATTGCTGAAGACCTGAGGCGTCTGGACGAGCGCCACCAGCGGGTCGGTGAAGTAGCCGAGCGTGCGGTCGAGGATTTCGGGTCGGGGGATCATGTCCGCGTCGAGGATGAGGATGAACTCGCCGTCGGTGGCCTGCAGGGCGTTGTTGATGTTGCCGGCCTTCGCGTGCCGGGGACGATCGTCCCACTCGGCCCCGCGCGAGATGTATCCGATACCGGCTGCCTCGGCGCGCTCGCGCATCTCGGCGCGCCCGCCGTCGTCGAGGATCCACGTGTGGTGCGGATAGCGGATGCGCTGCGCGGCGAGAGCCGTGGTCATCACGAGGTCGATCGGTTCGTTGTACGTCGCGATGAAGACGTCGACGGCGAGACCCTCGGCCGGTGGGGGCGGCGCCGGTCGGCCGCGGGCCTTCCACATCATCATCCCGAACAGGCACACGTCGATCAGGCTGTAGGTCTCGGCGGCGATGAGCGGGACGGCGATCCACCACGCGTCCCAGTTCAGCGAGAAGAACCACCGCCACGAGACGTAATTGACCCCGAGGAGGACCGTGAGCACGACGACGATCCGTAGGACGAGCAGTCGCCCTTCGCTGATACGCGTGTCGTCGGTCACGGCATCCGTCCTTTCCGGCCCGTTCATCGCGGCACCACCGCGAAGAGGAATCGCGTGCGCACCATGAGCCACAACAGGGCCAGGACCACGACGTTGGCGAGGGTGTCGAGCAGGAGGTCGCCACGGGTGAGGAACGGAATGCTGGCGACCGCGAGGGCGAAGAACACGTGCATGACGAACACGTACAACGTGGACTGGCCGAGCGGGATGAGGAAGCCGCCGGCAACAGCGGCGATCGGCTTCCAGAAGGCCGTGAGCAGCGCGTAGAGAGCCACCACGAGCACGAGGACGTTCAGCAGCCGACCCGGGGCGAGATAGGTGCGTTCGAACAGCGCCCCGTAGACGCCGCGGAAGGCGTTGTCGGAGACCAGGGCGAGGCGCGGGTCGCCCGGGGCCGGCGCATACGGGTTGTTCCAGGAGAACAGCATCAGCGCGACGGCGACCGCCACGATCGCGATCAACGCGACCCGGCCCGCCCGCGTGGCGAACCAGGCGATGATCTCTCGGCGATGGAACCCGGCGACCATCCCGACGATGAAGAGCATCTGCCAGACCAGCAGCGGAAACGAATCCTCGAACTGCGCGGGAACGAGCCGTAGCCGCGTTGTGTATCCCACCAGGTAGAGCGCGAGACTCGCGCCCAGCACCCACGGCCACCACCGCCGCCCGAGCGCCCACAGCACGAGCGGAGAGATCAGCAGCAGGACGACGTACAGCCCCATGACGTTGAACTGCCAGGGCCCCATCCGCAGGAGCAGGAAGTCGATCACGACCTGCGGATCGACGGGGTACTGCAGCAGGCGGTCGGCTCCCGCGTAGAGGTCGTACACCCGCCCCGTCGCACCGGTACCGGCGGCCCCCGTGCCCTGATCGGTGAAGGTGGTGACCGCCCGACCGTTGAGGAAGGGAAGGAGCGACAGGAAGAAGATCAGCACCACGACGACCAGCGCGGTGCGGTAGAGCTTCCACGAGCGCCCGGCGGTGCGGATCACGACCTCCCCGATGCCGCCCGACACGAGTTTCGGTCGATAGACGAGACCGAGCACGGCGCCCGAGAGCAGGACGAACAGCTCCGCGCCCGAGACAACCCCCAGGAACTCCTGCGTCCCGATCTGGAGATAGCTCGCGAGACCGAGGTGATTCACGACGACGAAGACGATCGCGAGACCGCGCAAGAGGTCGATGCGGGCGTCTCTCGCGGGCGATCCGACGTACCGCAATCGCCGCGCCCGGGCCGAGCCGCGTGCCGCGAAGATCACGAGGCCGGCGATCAGGGCGACGACCACGGCGACGAGGATCCAGCCCAACCACCCCTGCACCGGCATCGACGCGGCTGACTCGCCCGACGGTTCGCGCACCGGGCCGAGCACCAGGTCGGATGAGCGCAGGTCACTGACGAAAGCCGAGCGCACGGCATCCGACGACAGGGTCACAGACCAGTCGATGACGGTCTCGCCCACGACTCCCCGCCTGGTGGTCGTGTCTTCCCAGATGACCGCCGCGAGCGAGGGAAGCCGACCGGATGCCACCGCCCCCTCGATCTGCCGCCACCAGGCCGACTTGACCTCGAGCTCGGACGAGCCGCCGACGCTCGCACTATAGAAGGCCGCCGTCTCGATGAGCAGGGGCCGGTCAGGCGACGAGTACGTGCCCGCGAAGTCGGGGGCGCCGGACCCGTCGGTGCCGGTCAGGCGCGAGACGAACGCATCCGGCCCCGGCACGACGTTGCGGGCCTCCACCCCGCCCGTCTCGTCGAAGTAGAGCGACAGCCCGACCGCGTCGACCGCGGCGTCGCCCGGGTAGTAGGGCGCGTATGGATCGTCGGCGGACGTGAGCGCGCCGTCGCCGTCGGTGTCGGTCCCCGCGGGCGCGGGGGTGGACGTCGCCGCGAAGGGGTAGTCCCCGCCCCAGAACGGCGACCAGACGACCGCGGCACCGGGGAGCCGCTCGTGCACCACGTCGGCGAAGAGCGCGAACGCCGCGCGATACTCGTCGGGGCGCTGGCCCCACCCCACCCACGTGGTGTTCATGTCGGGTGCGAAGCTGAGGTACAGGGGTGCGCCCGGGGGCTGAGCGATCTGGTCGAGCGCGTCGACGAAGGCCTCCGCGTCCCCGCGATCGAGCTCGGCGAGCGGCACCGTGGGGGTCACAGCGACCACCACGATCGCCCCGACCGCTGCGGTCTGGTCGAAGAAGCCCGACAGATATCCCTTGTCCGTATCCGTGAGGGGATAAGAGACATCGCGCTGATAGATCGCGCTGGGTGCACCGAGTCGTTCGGCCTGGTCGACGACGCTGTCGCTGCTCCAGTCGAGGATCGACCCGAAGTACGCGGCGTCTCGCGGGACGAGGTCTGTCGGCTCGCCTCGATCGGATGCCAGGGCCGGGGGCGCGCCCAGCAGAACGACGACGAGGGCGGCGAGGAGGGCGACGACCGATCGGCGGACACCAGCCATGGAGGGGCGGTTCCGCGGAGCGATGCACTCCTCGAATTCCCGGTTCTGCACGTGGAGCCAGCCCCCGATTCCGTCGACTGACTGGACCCTATCGAAAGGCTGTGAGGGTGAGGGCGGGTGGTACGGAGAACGCAATACAGGCGTCCGGAGCCGCATGCGACGGAAGGTTCGCGGCTTTCCTGGCCGCGCG
>NZ_JARHXC010000054.1:0-11367 GCF_029222405.1 Microbacterium sp. Kw_RZR3
CACCCGGGGCGCACCCGGCCGGGCGATCCTGGCCCAGCTGCCCCCTCGCCGCTGGCCCGAGGCGGTCGACGCGCGCCTCGCGGCCGAGGTCGCGGACGCCGCGGAGCGCGGGTGGGCGACCAGTCACGACGAGGTGGTGCCGTCGCTGCGCGCGGTGGCCGTGCCGCTCAGCGTGCAGGGTCGCCAACCCGCCGCGGTTGCAGCGGTCTACGTCGCGACCGCCCTCGACGACGCCACGATCGCCGCGCGCCTGGCATCCGCGGCCGCGGCGGTGCGCGTGGCGCTGTAGCCACGCGCGAGGGGCTGTCGCTCACGCCTCACGCCCTGGGTGCCCCTCGCACGGTTTCGCCCGACGGATGACGTGCGCCGAATGTCCGCCGCGACACCGCGCGCACGAGCATTCGGCGCACGTCAGCGGTCGCGAGGCGGGCGCGACTCAGCGCGAGGCCGCAGCGTTTGCTGCGGCGCTCTGTGTCATCGCTCGGTGATACAGCGATCCGCACGCGCAGTCACTCGGTGTGCGCAGCCAGACAACCCCTCCGACGCGGGGGCGGGTGAGAGTGGATGCCGGAGGCCCACCATGCACGATCACGCACACGCCGTCCCCGACCAGGCGATGGAGAACCCCGACCTCGAGCGCGCGGACGGCTCTCGTCCCGCCGCCCACCCGCTGGATCCACTCAGCGCGGAGGAGATCGAGCGCACGCGCGACGTCCTCGTCGCCGCCGGCCTTCTCGGCGAGACCGTGCGGGTGCCGATGCTGCTGCCGGCGGAACCCGACAAGAAGGCCGTGGCATCGTGGCGCCCGGGAGACCCGTTCGACCGACGCGCCGACGTCACCCTGCTCGACACGGCGACCGGCGAGGTGACGGAGGCGATCGTCTCGATCACTGCCGGGGAGGTGGTGCGCAGCCACCGCCACGCCGCCGACACCTCCCCGTACGGGCAACCGCAGTACCTCTTCGAGGAGTACGAGCGCGCCGCCGAACTGGTCAAGGAATCGCCCGAATGGCGGGCTGCGATGGAGCGTCGGGGCCTGGGCGATCGAATCGACCTCGCGTTCTGCACCCCCCTGGCCCCCGGCTTCGTCGGACGCGAGAACGAGGTCGGGCGTCGCGTCATCCGGTCTCTCACGTTCCTCCGCGACAGCGAGGACGATATCGCCTGGGCACACCCCGTCGAGGGGCTCATCGTGCACATCGACCTCACCGCGAACCGTGTGATCGGCATCGAGGACAAGGGCGACACCCCCGTGCCGGCCGGCAGCGGCAGGTACGACCCCGAGGCCACCGGCCCCGCGCGGACGACGCTGAAGCCGATCGAGATCACGCAGCCCGAGGGCCCGAGCTTCCGCGTCGACGGATCGCACGTGCAGTGGGAGAACTGGACGCTGCGCGTCGACTTCAACGCCCGCGAGGGTCTCGTGCTGCACGACGTGCGCTTCGACGATCGCCCGGTGCTGTCGCGTGCGAGCGTGCCCGAGATGGTCGTGCCGTACGGCGACACGAGCAACACGCGATTCTGGATCAGCTACTTCGACGCGGGCGAGTACCTGCTCGGCAAGAACGCGAACCACCTCGAACTCGGATGCGACTGCCTCGGCGTCATCCACTACTTCGACGGACATGTCGCCGACGATCGCGGGCACGCCATGCGCATCCCGAACGCGGTGTGCATGCACGAGGAGGACTACGGCGTGCTGTGGAAGCACACCGAGCCGGGCCCGGTCGGCTCGCATGTACGCCGCTCACGCCGCCTGGTCGTGTCGTACTTCGCGACCATCGGCAACTACGACTACGGCTTCTTCTGGTACTTCTACCTCGACGGCTCGATCCAGGTCGAGGCCAAGGCCACCGGGATCGTGTTCGTCGGCGGCGGCGAGCCCGGCTCGCTCAATCGACACGCGCCCGAGATCGCTCCCGGCGTCTTCGCCCCCGTGCACCAGCACCTGTTCTCGGCGCGCCTCGACATGGCGATCGATGGCGACGAGAACCGCCTGTTCGAGGTCGATGCCGTGCGCATCCCGATGGGCGACGACAACCCGTTCGGCAACGCCTTCACGTGGTCGCACACCCCGCTGCGCACCGAGCAGGAGGCGCAGCGCGAGGCCGACACCTCGGTGGCGCGCGTGTGGGAGGTGCAGTCGACGACCCGCACGAACTATGTCGGCAAGCCCACCGCGTACCACCTGATTCCCGAACCCACCGCCCTGCTGATGGCCGACCCGGCCTCGACCGTCGCCGCCCGCGCCGCTTTCGCGACGAAGCACCTGTGGGGCACCGCCTACGACCCCGAGGAGCGCTGGCCGGCTGGCCGCTACCCCAACGCGCACGCCGGGGGCGCGGGGCTGCCCGCGTACACCGCCGACGACCGGTCGATCGACGGCGCCGACCTCGTGCTCTGGCACACCTTCGGCCTCACGCACGTGCCGCGACCCGAGGACTGGCCGATCATGCCGGTCGACTACGCCGGGTTCTGGCTCAAGCCCTACGGCTTCCTCGACCGCAATCCCGCCCTCGACCTCCCCGAGTCGTCGCAGGCGCACGCGGACGGCGACGACGGGCGCTGTGGCGGAGGCGCGGCCTGCCGCTGCGCGCACTGAGCGGCGGCAAGCCGTGGCGGGCGCCTCTGCCGACCCGACGATGACGGATGCTGCGGAGGATACGCGATGGCGCTGACCGACCGATCCCGGCCCGCCGGATAGGGTGAGCCGGTCCGGGCGCTCCCCCGCGGCATCCGGACACGAAGGAGGACGTCCATGCCCCGACTGGTCGATCACGAAGCCCGCCGACACGAGATCGTGCTGGCGACCTGGCGCCTGATCGCCCAGCGCGGCATCGAGGCGACGACCATGCGGGAGCTCGCGCGCGAGCTGGGCCTGGCCAACGGCAGCGTCACGCACTACTTCCCGGACAAGAGCGCGATCCTCACGGCCGCCTTCGCGCACGTCTTCGCCGCGACGAACGCGCGCGTCGCCGCGCACCGCGCCGCGTCCGGGGCGACGGGGCTCGCCGCACTCCGGGCCTTCCTGCTCGAGGCCGCGCCGATCGACGAGGAACGCGCCCTGGAGGCGCGCATCGTGATCGCGTTCCTCGAGTACGCGGCGGCCGACCCCGCGCTGGCCGAGATGTTCCGCGATCTGATGCGCGAATGGCAGCAGGCGTTCGGCGAGATGGTCGCCGAGGCCCGGGCCCAGGGCGAGGTGCGTGACAGCCTCGACGTGCAGGCCGTGAGCGACGCGATCCTGCACGCGGTCAACGGGATGCAGGCCAACGGCATCCTGCTGCCCGAGACCGCGCGCGAGCAGCGCATGCGTGCCACCGTCGACGCGCTCGTCGACATGTTGCGCTGAGGAGTACTCGCGGCCGCCGATACAGAGAGGTAATATTCGGGAAACTTTGGCTCTACAAGCGTCGGATAAAAATGATGCGGGAGCCGAATGTCGAGGGAAACGAGGAGGTCTCCCATGTCGATCGTCATGACCCGACCCGGATCGGGTGTCACCGCCATCCATGCCGCCGACCTGACCGCGTTCCGCGCGGCGGTCGACGACAGCTTCGTCCCGCTGCACGTCACCGCGGCCGACCCCGACCGGTTCCGCGGGTCCATCCGCGCGGCCTCGGCCGACGGCATCCACGTCAGTACCGTCGCCGCCTCGCCGCACGTGGTGGAGCGCACGCCCGATCTCATCGCGCGTGCCGACGGCCCCGCGGTGAAGATGAGCCTCATGCTCGCCGGCACCGGCCTGTTGATCCAGGACGGTCGCGAAGCACTCCTGCGACCCGGAGACTTCGCCGTCTACGACACTTCGCGGCCCTACACGCTGTGCTTCAGCGGCGAGTTCCGCACGATCGTGACGATGTTCGCGCCGAGCGCACTCCCCCTGCCGCCGTCGGCCCTCGCGCAGCTGACGGCCGTGCGCGTGCCCGGCGACGGAGGACTCGGGGGCGTCGTCGCGCCCTTCCTCGCCCAGCTGGGCACGCACCTGGATCAGGTCGCGAGCCCCTCCGGGTCGCGGCTCGTGCACACGGCCCTCGATCTGCTGACGACCGTGTACGCCCACGAGCTCGGCAGCGATGTCGCCGCGACCGATCCGCACGCCACCCTGCGCCGCCGTGTCGAGGAGCACATCGACGCGCACCTCGCCTCCCCCGACCTGGGACCCGGAACGATCGCCGCCGCGCACTACATCTCGACGCGGCACCTGCACACGCTCTTCCAGGGGCAGGGCACCACGGTCGCCGCGCTCATCCGCTCACGCCGCCTCGAGCGCTGCCGCCGCGACCTGACGGATCCGCTGCTCGCCGATCAGTCGGTGTCGGCGATCGGTGCCCGGTGGGGGTTTCCGGATGCCGCGCACTTCAGCCGCACGTTCAAGTCGGCGTTCGGCTTCTCGCCGAGCGAGTGCCGCGCGGGGCGGTGACTCACATCCCCGCGTGGTCGAACGCGATCGTCGGAACGTCGATGATATGCGCCCCACCATCGGCGACGATCGTCGCGCCCGTGATGTACGACGACTCACCCGACACGAGGAAGCGCACGACCGCGGCGATCTCGTCGGGCTCGGCGGGGCGGGCCAGGGGCACATCGCGCGTCACCGTCGCGTAGGCCTCCTCGCGGTCGGTCAGCCCCGCCGCCGCGGCGAAGGCGTCCATCTCCTCGTCGGCCATGGGCGTCGCCACCCATCCCGGGCAGACCGTGTTGACCCGCACACCGTCTCGACCGTAATCACGGGCGAGCGAGCGGGTCAGCCCGATCAGTGCGTGCTTGCCGACGGTGTAGCCCGAGACCGAGGGGCCGGCCGCGAGGCCCGCGATCGACGACATCACGACCACCCGGCCGCGCGCCGCGACGAGAGCGGGCAGGGCCGCGCGGACCACGACGAACGCCGTGGTGACGTTCGCGCGCAGCGCCGCTTCCCACGCGTCGTCGTCGGTGTCGGCGACGGTCGCGAAGCCGTGCCCGCCGGCGTTGGCGACGACGATGTCGAGCCGCCCGCGCTCCTCGAGGATGCGCGCGATCATGGCCGCCGCGTCGGCGGAGCGCGCGGCGTCCGCGGCGATCGCGGTGCCCCCGATCCCGGCCGCGACGCGCTCGAGGGGTTCGAGGCGCCTGCCCGTCACGACGACGTGCACCCCCTCGCGCGCGAGCCGACGAGCGACCGCCTCGCCGATCCCCGTCCCACCACCGGTCACCAGGGCCACCTGGCCACGCAGGTCTTCGTTCATCGTTCCTCCTCTTTCGCTCACGCGGGAAACCCCGATCGCGCGCTCACACCGAAATCCGACACCCAGGTCGCCGCCGACACCGGACGCAGACGTGGGGATGCCAAGAGCACGATCTGGTCCGCCACCTCGGCCGGCGTCTGCACCGGGTACTCCGCGGCGGCGAAGCCGTTCGGCATCCCAAGATCTCCGCGACTCATCGGGGTGTCGACGATCGACGGGCACACGGCGTTGACCCGGATCCCCTCGGGGGCGAGCTCCACGGCAGCGGCTCGGGCGAGCTGCAGCAGCGCGGCCTTCGACGCGGCGTAGGGCACCATCCCGGCGGTCGCGACGAGCGCCGAATCGCTCGCGACGACGACGACCGCGGGCGCGTCCGACCGCCGCAGCCACGGCAGCACCGCGCGCAGGGTGAGGAACGCCCCGGTGACGTTGACGGCGAAGACCCGCTCCCAGTCCGCCACGGCGGTCTGTTCGAGAGGCGTGCCCACCGGACCCGAGATGCCCGCGGCGAGGACCACCACGTCGATCCCTCCGAGTCCGCGCGCGCACGCGTCGACCGCGGCGGCCGCCGCCTCGGCATCCGTGAGGTCGGCGACGGCCGTCGGCGGGACCAGCTCACGCACCCGCGGGTCGACGTCGATCGCGCCCACGCGCGCGCCCTCGGCGGCGAGCGCCTCGACGGCGGCACGCCCGATTCCGCCGGCGGCACCGGTGACGAGGGCGCGGCGGGAGGTCAGCTGAAGGTCCATGCCGCCCATCCTGTGCGGGTCCCGAGGCCTCGGCATCCGTCCCTGCACGGACGCAACAGGCCCCCTCACCGGCGGTCAAGTCCGCGGCGTCCGGGCGGAGCAAGATCGCTGCAGCGGGCACCGACGCCCGCTCGGAAACCGAACCGAAGGACTCGCCATGACCGACCCGACTTCCGCCGGCTCCTCCACCGCGTTGCAGCGCGGCGCGCTCGGCGTCGCCGGCATCGTCTTCCTCGTTCTCGCCGCCGTCGCGCCGCTGACCGGCATCGTCGTCGTCGCGTCGCTGGCGATCGCGCTCGGCAACGGCGGCGGCACGCCCGCGTCGTTCCTCATCATCGCGGCGATCCTGCTGCTCTTCGCCGTCGGCTACGCGCAGATGTCGAAGCAATTGGTGAACGCGGGCGGGTTCTACGCCTTCGTCGTCAAGGGCCTGGGGCGCACCGGCGGCCTCATCGCGGGACTGATCGCCACGCTTGGCTACAACTTCTTCGTCGTCGGCACGATCGGCACGAGCGGCTTCTTCATGCAGTCGATCATCGCGGGGCTCACGGGCTTCGACCTGCACTGGTACGTGTGGGGGCTGCTCTCGATTATCGTGTGCTTCGTCATGGCACGGACGGGCGTCGACTTCTCGTCGAAGGTGCTCGGGGTCGCGCTCGTGCTCGAGGTGCTGATGCTCGTGGTGTTCGACGTGTCCGTCCTCGTCCAGACCGGCTTCGATCTCGGCGCCTTCTCGCCCGAGGCCGTCTTCTCGGGATCGCTCCCGATCGGCCTGCTGCTCGCGGCGACCGGCTTCCTCGGGTTCGAGGCGACCGCGCTCTTCGGCGAAGAGGCGCGCAACCCGCTCAAGACCATCCCCCGTGCGACCTACACCGCGATCATCGCCATCGGCGTGATCCTCGGCGTCACCACCTGGGCCGTCGTCAGCGCGACCGGCGTCGCTCAGGCCCAGGGCACCGCCCAGGAGCACCTCGCGACCGGCGACCTCATCTTCAGCCTCGCGGCGACCTACCTGGGCCCGCAGCTGACGGTCGTCATGGAGATCCTGCTCCTGGTGAGCCTGTTCGCCGCGATGCTCGCGTTCCACAACTCGGCGACCCGCTACCTCTACGCCCTCGGCCGCGCTCGAGTGCTGCCCTTCGCCCTCGCCCGCACCCGCTCGTCGGGCGCCCCGCAGCTCGCGGGCATCGTCCAGGCCGGTTTCGCGGCGATCGTCGCGGGGATCTTCGCCCTCGCCGGTCTCGACCCGATCCTCAACCTCGTGCCCGCGATGCTCGGCTTCGGAACCCTCGCCGTGATCGTGCTGCAGGCGCTCGCGGCCCTGTCGATCGTGGTGTTCTTCCGCCGCCGCGGCGACCGCCGCTGGTGGAGCACGCTGATCGCGCCGGGTATCGGCTTCGTCGCCCTGTCGGTGATCGTGGTGCTGGCCGTGGCGAACTTCGACATCGTCGCGGGCTCGAGCGAACCCGCGATCCGCCTGATGCCTCTGCTGCTCGTGCTCGCGGTCATCGGCGGCATCGGGTACGCCGCGTTCCTGCGTCGTCGCAAGCCCGCCGTCTACGCCGGACTCTCCGACGACCTCGAGGCCTTCAACGTGGCCTCCGCCGACAAGGGCAAAGACCCGGTCCCCGGACTCTGATTCCGGATGCCGCACCCCGGCGGGTCCTTCCACGTACGCCCCGCCCGGCCGACGCGCCGCGTGGCGTGGGGCCATGGCATCCATCCCCTTCCCCCTCCCTCCAGAGAAAGAGATCGCATGACGACCGACACCCTGAACCTGTCCGACACGCGCACCTGGCTGCCGCTCGACGGGCTCGCTCCCGGCTTCGACGCCGCCAAGGCCGACCTGACCGACGCCCTCGCCGGGCGCACCTTCACCACCGTCGACGACGAGGGCGCGCGCACGGCGTACCGCTTCGACGCGGATGCCGTGGAGTGGACCGCCGGCCCCGAGACCGGACGCGACACCGTCGAGGTCATCGAGGTGGACGAGGACCTCTATTACGCGCAGTACACCCCCTCGGCGCACCCCGACGAAGCCGTGACGCTGATCCTCGACCTGCGCAGCGGATACGCGCTGACCGTGGTCAGCACCCTCGGCACCGCCGCCCCCGGGCGCACCGCGGTGCAGATGAGCTTCGCACCCGCGCGCATCGAGGAGCTCGACCAGCAGGGAGAGGCCCCGGCGCCCACCGACGAGCTGATCGGCCGCCGCGTGCTGTGGGTGTACTCGACCGTGCACGCGTACGAGCACGTGTACCTCTCGCCGCACTGGTACTCGTGGCACTGCCTCGCCGGCCCCGAGCAGGGCCTCGCCGACACCGACGAGAACACGGTGTGGCGTGTGCGGCCCGGCATCTACGTGTTCACCTGGCGCGAGAAGGTCATCCCGTGCGGCTCGGTCACGATCGCGGACCACCGCGACCAGAAGGCCCTGCGCGCCCACGGGGTGCTGTTCGGCACCGACGAGTCGGGCTCGGGTGCCACGCACTTCACCTTCGGCGCGCACGGACGCCTGCTGTCGAACACGGTTCACCCGCTCGAGTACGACCCGGCGCGTCCGCTGGAGCGCTGAGCCGGGAGTCGCCGGGAGCCGCGTCCCTCCGGGGGCGCGGCTCTTTCGCGTGCCGGGGGGCTCGTGACGAGCCCGGGGACCGCCCGCGACGAGCAGAGGGCCAGGGGCGAGCGGAGGACAACCCGCGCCGCTTCGGTCCTCCCTCCACCCCCCACCCTCCGCCCGCCACAGCACCGGCTCTGAAAGCACACGAAAGCCGCGCCCCCGAGGGAGCGCGGCTTCGCGAGGAGCGGGATTCAGGCGGCCAACGCCACCAACCTCTGCGCGCGCGCCGTCGCCAACCGCACCCGCAGCACGTGCGTCAGAGCGCTGAGGCCGATCGCCGCGACGAGCGCGAGGCCGCTGGCCACCGCCTGCCAGAACGTCGTGACGCCCAGCAGGACCAGCGAGTTGTTCAGCGCGCCGTAGAACAGCACCCCCACGACGACGCCGAAGATCGTGCCCTCTCCTCCCGTGAGCGCGACACCGCCGAGCAGCACCGCCGTGAGCACGATGAGCTCGAAACCGGCGCCGAGCTGCCCGGCCGGAGCGCTGTTGAGGCGGGCCGCGACGATCGTGCCGGCAAAGCCCGACATCGCCCCCGACAGCACGAACAGCGCGAACGGCAGTCGGCGCACCGGCACGCCCGACAGGTATGCCGCCTGCCGGTTGACGCCGACGGCGTACACGTGACGGCCGGTGGGGGTGAGCGAGAGGAAGATCCCCGCCGCGATCAGCAGCAGCGCTGCGATCCACACCGACAGGGGAACACCCGCGACCGTCCCGACGCCGAGCAGGCCGAACTGGTCGCCGAAGTTGTTGCGCGGCGTGGGACTGATGAGCTGCGCCACCCCGCGCACCGCGGTGAGCGTGCCGAGAGTGGTGATGAACGAGTTCAGGCCCAACACCGTGATGATCACGGCGTTCACGAGCCCGACCACCGCTCCGGCGAGGATCGCGAGCACGATCGCGACCGCCGGTTGTCCGGCTCCCTTGTCCATGACGAGGGATGCCACGACCCCGCCGAGAGCGAGACTCGAGCCCACGGAGAGGTCGATGTATCCGGCGATGAGCAGCATCGCGACGGGGATGGCGACGATCGCGATCACGGCGCTGTCCTGCAGGATGCCGCGGATGTTCTGCCATCCGAAGAAGGAGTCGGTCGCGATCTGCACGCCGATGACCAGGACGATCAGCACGATGAGCAGCGGGGTGCGCACGACGCCTTCGACGGCGGCGCGGATGAAGCGGTTCTCTGTGACGGGTCGGGGAGTCACGGACGAGTCGGTCACGATCGGGTTCCTTCGATGAGTTCGGCGGGGGCGGCCGGGGCGGTGTGGACGGCGGAGAGCAGACCGTCGGCCGTGGTGTGGGCGACGTCGACCTCGTCGATGACGGCACCCTTCGCGAAGATGAGGCAGCGGTGAGCGAGATCGACGACCTCTTCGGGTTCGTTCGTGGCGACGATCACGCCGATGCCCTTCTCGGCGGCCAGCGTCTTGATGGCGTCGTAGATGTCTTTGCGGGCACCGACGTCGACGCCCTGCGTCGGATCGTCGAGCAGGATCACCCGGGTGCGTGCCGCGTCGTTGACCCAGCGCCCCAGCAGGATCTTCTGCTGATTGCCGCCGCTGAACCGACCGGCCGGGAGGTCGGCCGCGCGCGGACGCAGAGCGAGCGTGTCGGCCACACGGTCGAACACTGCGCGCTCCGCCTTCAGCGAGCGCAGTCCCCACGACCCGAGCCGGCGCATCGCGTCGATCACGGTGTTGTCCTGCGCCGGGAGGGCGGCGAACAGTCCCTCGCGCGCACGGTCCGCCGGCACCAGGGCGATCCCGGCGCGCAGCCCCTGCGCGGGTGAACCTGTCTCCCGGGGCACGCCGTCGACGGCGAGCGTGCCGCCCGAGCGCGGGATGCGCCCGAAGATCGTGCTGAGAAAACGCGTGCGCCCCGATCCGACGAGGCCGTAGCAGGCGACGATCTCGCCCGGCGCGACCGCGAGATCGACCGGACGAAGGCCCGGAGCCGTGAGTCCCCGGACCTCGAGCACCGGGGTCTCGCCCGTGCGGGGAGGAGCGGGGCGGTCGTTCGTGGCCCCGTGTCCGTCGCTGATGGCCGCGACCAGCGACTCGCGGCTGATCGCCGCGCCTTCGGCGGACCACACGGCGCGGCCGTTGCGCATGACGGTCGCCGCATCCGCCAGGGCGAGCACCTCGCCCAGCAGGTGCGTGACGTAGAGGATCGCGATCCCGCGGCCGGCGAGGTCACGGACGAGCTCGCCCAGACGCGCCGCTTCCGCCCGTGACAGAGCGGCGGTCGGCTCGTCGAACACGATGAGCCGCGCATCGCGACGCACGACCTTCGCGATCTCGACGAGCTGGCGCTGCCCGATGGGCAGGGTCGCGACCTTCACGTCGGGGTCGATGCCGGTGGCACCGACGGCGTCGAGAGCCTCGCGGGCGAGACGGCGCTGCGCACCGCGGCGGATGAGCCCCGCGGCGGTGAGCTCTTGACCGATGAAGAGGTTCTCGGCCACCGTCATGTTCTCGAGCAGGCTCAGGTGCTGGTAGATCACCGCCACCCCCGCCGCGATCGAGGTCCGCGGGGTCAGGGAGTCGTGGGCGACGCCCCCGATCTCGATGGTGCCGGAGGTCGGGGCGACGCCGCCGCCGAGGCAGGCGATGAGCGTGGATTTTCCGGCGCCGTTGTGGCCGAGGAGCGCGTGGATGCGCCCGCCGGGGATGTCGAGGGTGACGTCGTCGAGAGCGAGGGTGGCCCCGTACCGCTTCGTCAGACCGCGCACGGTGACAGACATGACTGGTTCCGATCTCGTCGA
>NZ_JARHXC010000055.1:0-2117 GCF_029222405.1 Microbacterium sp. Kw_RZR3
CACGCAGGAACAGCGTGAGCGCCTCGACTTCGGGTGCCTCGGGCACGATCCGGCCTCTCAGCCCTCGGTCTCGGGCGCGGCCGGGGTCGTCGGGGTCGTCGTGGCCGTCGGGGCCGGGGTCGTGGTCGGGGCGGGGAACGACGGCGCAGCGGCCGGTGCCTTCTCCCCCGATCGCTGGGCCGTCGCGAACGCATCCGCGACGGCGCGGCCCTGGATGATCTGCGTCAGGTCGATGCCGGTCGCTGCCCGAACCGCCTCGAACGACGACCGCAGACCCGTTGCCGACTCCGTCGCCAGGTGGCCGCTCGCTCCCTCTCCGCCCAGCACCGTGATGTTGCCGACGCGGTCGTAGCCCTTGGCGAACTCCGCCATCATCGGCACCAGCGACTCCAGGGCGCGCTGCGCGAGCAGGGCCTCCTGGTTGTGCGAGAGCGCCTCGGCTTCGGCGCGGATCGCCTCGGCGCGGGCCTCACCGGCCAAACGGACGGCCTGGGCGTCGGCCTCGGCACGCACGCGGACGGCGGCCGCTTCCTGCTCGGCGATCTGGGCGCGGGCCTCGGCCGCCTTGATCTGCGCGTACGCCTCGGCGTCGGCATCCTTCTGGCGCTGGTACAGGTCGGCGTCGGCGACGCGGGCGACCTCGGACTCCAGACGCGCCTGCGTGTTCTGCGCTTCCTGCTGCAGAACGGCCTGGCGCCGCTCCGCGCGCGTGAGCGCCTCGGCCTGCTCGGCCTCCGCGTTGGCGCGACCGACCTCGGCCTTGGCCGCGGCGCTGTTCTTGTCGAGCTTCGTCTGCTCGATGAGGTTCGCCTCGTCGGTCGCGATCTGGCGCGCGCGGATCTCACGCACGGCGTTGATGCGGGCGACCTCGGCCTCACGCTTCACGCGCTCGACCTCCGTCGCGCCGAGCGCGGCGATGTAGCCGTTGCCGTCGGTGACGCCCTGGATCTGGAACGAGTCGAGGATCAGGCCCTGCGACGAGAGGTCGCCCTTGATGCCCTCGGCAATCTGATCCGACAGACGCTGACGGTCGCGCATGAGCTCCTCGACCGTCAGCGTGGCGACGACGCCACGGAGCGCACCCTCGAGCTGCTCGGTGGTGAACTGCTCGATGGCCTTGTCCTGCGAAGCGAAACGCTCGGCCGCACGACGTACCGATTCGGGGTCCGAGCCGATCTTCACGAGGGCGACGCCGCTGACGTTGACGGTGACGCCGTTGGACGACTGAGCGGTCGGCTCCATCTTGATCTGGCGAGCCCGCAGCGAGATCATCTCGCCGCGCTGCGTGAGCGGGTTGACGATCGCGCCGCCACCGGTGATGACGGTGATGCGGGACGACTCGCCGTCCGCGCCTCTCTGGCGCTTACCCACGATGACCAGGGCTTCATCGGCCTTGGCGACGCGGTACCAGCCGCGGATCAGCCCCGCGATGATGAGGAAGACGACGATGACGACGACGAGTGCGATGACCACGACGATGCCGATCGCCCCCAGAGCAGCAATTTCCATGGTTCTCCTTCGACAGGCACCGCACGAAGCGGTACGGGGGAATTCTTTCCAACCTATCGGCCGCCTCCGAGGCGATGTCCACCCCCTCAGGGAGGAGAAACCGTCGCACCGGGCCCGGGCGGGGGCGTACCGTTAAGAGGAAGGCGGCCCGAACCGCCTCCGGAAGGGCCCCCCATGAAGATCGTGTCCTCCTCCGACTGGAGGGATGCCATCGCCTTCGACGTTCCGGTCCTCGTTGCCGACGTGGTTCCCGGCGAACCCACGCGCTGCGTGGCGTGCGGCACGGCCGGCGAACTGATCGAACGCACCGAGCTCTGGGCGGTCAAGCACCGCCATCCGAAGCACCACGGCGGCTTCGTACGCTTCTACTGCGAGACGCACAAGCCCGCCGCCGCTCCCCCGCCGCCCGCACCCGTCGACGTCAAGCGCGCCCGCACCGCGGCACCCCGCGCGGAGCGGCGCCCGAGCAGCCCGAAGGCCGTCGCGGTCACCGACCGCCCGATGCGGACCATGTGTCCCGACTGCTTCGTCGAGGTCTCGGCGGGCGGCGACTGCGGCATGTGCGGCGCACAGGTCGTCTGACCCGCTCACGAAGAACCGCCCCGTCG
>NZ_JARHXC010000056.1:0-34188 GCF_029222405.1 Microbacterium sp. Kw_RZR3
CACGCGGAGGCCGCTGCCACCCCCGGCGACTATGTGCGATCGACCGAAGGGCCCCACCCCGCGCCGACTGATCCGCCCACCTCGGTCCTGCCGGCCGTGGACCACTCCCACGAGGGAGAGGATGCCGCGGTCGCTCCGGATCACGCGAACCCGTCCGACGACCACCCGACCGATGTGATCACCGGCATCCACCACTCACCCGCCGAATCCGCGCACCCGGCGACGCAGGCTTTCTGGGCCCTCGCGCCCGTCGAACGCGAGGTCGTGGACGACTACGGCACGCCGATCTTCCGTATCGGACCGTCCGCGTGGGCACTCGTGATCGAGGATCGCGGCGAGACGTTCGTGATCCGCCACGACGACGGCCGGATCGGCTACCTGCACGACGTGTCGGGCATCACCCGCGGCTGAAAGCCTGACGACAGCCTGGGAGCGCCCCTCTCGCGGAAGGGGGCTCCCAGGCGGCCGGTAGCCTGGTCTCATGCTCCGTACCATCGATCTCCGTGGCCGTGTTCTCTCGCCCGCCGAGCTCCTCGCGGTCGTTCCGCGCGCCGACAGCGCGCGTGACGAAGCCCTCGTCATCGCGGCCCGCATCGTCGACGACGTCGCCGTGCGCGGTGAAGAGGCCCTGCGCGAGCAGGCGGCGCAGTTCGACCACGTGACCGACCACGCGATCGCCGTCCCCGCGGCGCACCTCGACGAAGCCCTCGACTCCCTCGACCCGGGCGTGCGCGCGGCCCTCGAAGAAGCGATCACGCGCGTGCGCGCGGCCTCGGCCGCTCAGGTCCCGGCGCCCGTGGTGACCGAGCTCGGTCCCGGAGCGCGCGTCACCCAGCGCTGGCAGCCCGTGCGCCGCGTCGGGCTCTACGTCCCGGGCGGCAAGGCGGTCTACCCCTCGAGCGTCGTGATGAACACCGTCCCGGCCCAGGTGGCGGGGGTCCGAGAGATCGCTCTGGCCTCCCCGCCGCAGCGCGAGTTCGGGGGGCGTGTGCACCCCGTGATCCTCGCGGCGGCCCGCCTGCTCGGCGTCACCGAGGTCTACGCGATGGGCGGTGCCGGAGCGATCGGCGCCTTCGCCTCCGGCGTGGCCAGCCTCGGCCTCGACCCGGTCGACGTCGTCACCGGTCCCGGGAACAACTTCGTCGCCTCGGCGAAGCGCGCCGTCGCCGGACGCGTGGGCACCGACTCCGAGGCCGGCGCGACCGAGATCCTGGTGGTCGCCGACTCCGGTGCGGACCCCGTGCTCGTGGCGGCCGACCTCGTGAGCCAGGCCGAACACGACGAGCAGGCCTCGGCCGTGCTGGTCACCGACTCGACCGCTCTCGCCGACGCCGTCCGCGCGGCCCTTCCCGAGCGCGTCGCCGCGACCCGGCACAGCGAGCGGGTCGCCGCCGCGTTCGAGGGGCCACAGTCCGCGGTCGTGCTCGTCGACGACCTCGCGCAGGCGACCGCCTTCAGCAACGCGTACGCCCCGGAGCACCTCGAACTCCACCTCGTCGATCCCCGGCCGGAGGACTTCGTCAACGCCGGTGCGGTGTTCGTCGGCCCCTACACCCCGGTCAGCCTGGGTGACTATCTGGCGGGAAGCAACCACGTGCTTCCGACGGGCGGGCAGTCGCGCTACGGCGCGGGGCTGTCGGCCGCGACGTTCCTCCGCCCGCAGCAGGTGATCGAGTACGACCGCGAAGCGCTCCGCTCGGTGCACGACGCCATCGTCACCCTCGCGGAGGCCGAGGCTCTGCCCGCACACGGCGAGGCCGTCACGGCCCGCTTCCCCGCATAGATCGGCGAGAGCATGCACTGTCCTTTCTGTCGGAACCCCGATTCCCGCGTCATCGACTCGCGCACGAGCGATGACGGTCTCAGCATCCGCCGTCGTCGGCAGTGCCCGAAGTGCGGCGGGCGCTTCTCGACCGTCGAGACCGCGAGCCTCAACGTCATCAAGCGTTCGGGGGTCGTCGAGCCGTTCAGCCGCGAGAAAGTGATGTCGGGGGTGCGCAAGGCCTGCCAGGGACGACCCGTCACCGATGCCGACCTCGCCGTGCTCGCGCAGCAGGTCGAGGAGGCCATTCGGCAGACCGGGTCGTCGCAGATCGACGCGAACGAGATCGGACTGTCGATCCTCGGTCCGCTCCGCGAGCTCGACGAGGTCGCCTACCTTCGGTTCGCGAGCGTCTACCAGGCGTTCGAGTCTCTCGAGGACTTCGACGCCGCCATCGCGCAGCTGCGCGCAGATCACGCCCACCGTCAGGTCTCTGCG
The DNA here is from genome assembly GCF_029222405.1 of Microbacterium sp. Kw_RZR3. Classification (NCBI taxonomy): domain Bacteria; kingdom Bacillati; phylum Actinomycetota; class Actinomycetes; order Micrococcales; family Microbacteriaceae; genus Microbacterium; species Microbacterium sp. Kw_RZR3. The sequence continues at coordinate 2,261 of NZ_JARHXC010000056.1, forward strand.
AGCAGTACCACGGACGACGTCCAGTAGCCTGGCGGGGATGTATCCCCTTCTCTTCCGCACGGTCCTCACGCGTCTCGACCCCGAGTTCGCCCATCACCTCGCTGCGCTCGTGATCCGTGTCGCGGGCGTCGAGCCCGTGGCATCCGTCGTCCGTCGTGCGACCGCGCCGGGGCCCGACCAGGGGGTCGATGCCCTCGGACTGCACTTCGACTCGCCGTTCGGCGTGGCGGCGGGGTTCGACAAGAACGTCACGATGGTCCGCGGGCTCGGTGCGCTCGGCTTCGGGCACGTCGAGGTGGGGACGGTCACGGCGCTCGCTCAGCCGGGCAACCCCAAGCCGCGTCTGTTCCGCCTCGTGGCCGATCGCGCGGTCATCAACCGCATGGGCTTCAACAACGACGGCGCTGCGGCGGCCGCAGCGAAGCTCCGGCGACTCCGACGGGCGCGCCGGCGTCCCGTGATCGGCGTCAACATCGGCAAGAGCCGCGTCGTGGCTGTCGAAGACGCGACCACCGACTACGTGCGCAGCGCACGCCTGCTCGCGCCGCTGGCCGACTACCTCGTCGTCAACGTCTCATCGCCGAACACCCCGGGGCTGCGCGGTCTGCAGGCCGTCGAAACGCTGCGACCGTTGCTGACGGCGGTTCGGGATGCCGCGGGCTCGACGCCTCTCCTGGTGAAGATCGCCCCCGATCTCGATGACGACGAGGTGCAGGACATCGCCCGACTCGCGGTCGACGCGGGGCTCGCCGGCCTCATCGCGACGAACACGACGATCGCGCGGACCGGACTCTCGACGGATGCCGCCACGGTCGAGGCCGCGGGAGCGGGCGGCCTCTCGGGCGCCCCGTTGAAGGCGCGCGCCGCCGAGGTGCTGCGGCTGGTGCGAGCCGCCGTCCCCGCCGAGTTCGTCGTGATCTCGGCCGGGGGAGTGGAGACCGCCGAGGACGTGCGCGAGCGCCTCGCGGCCGGCGCGAACCTCGTCCAGGGCTATACGGGCTTCCTCTACCGGGGTCCTCTGTGGGGCCGGCAGATCAACCGCGGTCTCACGCGCCACCGCTGACCGTCGATCTCGCTCCGGCTTCCGAGGCCGCGGCGGGAACGACGTCGCGGCGGGAACGACGAAGCGGCGCGCCCGAGGGCACGCCGCTTCGTGAAGAATCCCGCGTGTCAGGCGGGGTACTGCCCGCGCTTGACCTGGGCCTTGGGCAGGCGCATGAAGCGCATCTGCACGGTGCGCATCGCCGCGTACCATCCGAGGCCCTTCTCGAGCTTGCTCTCGCCGAACTTGTCCTTCGCGGCGCGCTTCACGCGGATCGACGTGATGATCATGTCGCCGATGACGAAGAGGATGAAGATCCAGAGGGCGACGAACGCCCAGTACTGGAAGAACTGCACCGGAAGCACCGTCAGCAGGATGACGATGAGCATGAACGGCATGACGCCCTCGCCGAGGTGCCAGCCGGCATCCACGAAATCGCGCGCGAAGCGGCGCTGCGGCCCCTTGTCGCGAACGGGGAGGTAGCGCTCCTCGCCGGCGGCCATGCCGACGCGGGCCTTCTCGCGCTGAGCGGCCAGCTCGGCGCGGGCGCGAGCCTTGGCCTCTTTGGTGTCGGGGACGAGCGGGCGCTTGCGCGCGGCTTCCTGCTCGGCCCGCGAGGGCGTCGCGCGGCCCTTGCCCGAACCGATCTCCGTCGGGTCGACGGGGGTGTCGTTGGGGGCGGGGGCGGGGGACTTTGCCACGGAAAACCTCGAGAGCTCGCTGATCGGGAGATTTAAGATTACCCGCATGACCCCCGATGTGTCCTTGCAGAATGCCGTGCGCGACGCCGCGACCGCCGGCATCCCTTCCGCCCTCGCCGATCTGGGAGCCCTCGTGCGCATCCCCTCGATCGCCTGGCCGGCTTTCGATCAGTCCGCCCTCGAGAAGAGCGCGGATGCCGTGGCCGACCTGTTCCGCGGAACGGGCATGTTCGATCGGGTCGAGGTGAAGCGTGCCGCGATCCCGGGCACCGACGAACTCGGCCAGCCCGCGGTGCTCGCCTCTCGTCCGGCGAGGAACGGCCGCCCGACGGTGCTGCTGTACGCGCACCACGACGTGCAGCCCCCCGGTGACGACGCGCTGTGGGATTCGCCGCCCTTCGAGCCGACCGTGCGCGACGGACGTCTGTACGGTCGAGGCGCGGCGGACGACAAGGCCGGCGTCATGGCCCACGTCGCCGCCATCCGCGCGCTGGCCGACGTGGTCGGCGACGACCTCGACCTCGGGATCGCCGTCTTCATCGAGGGCGAGGAGGAGTACGGGTCCCGCTCCTTCGCCCAGTTCCTGGCCGACAACGCCGACGTGCTGCGCTCCGACGTCATCGTCGTCGCCGACTCGGGCAACTGGGACGACCGCACGCCCGGCCTCACCGTGTCGCTCCGCGGCAACGCCCGTTTCACGCTGACGGTGCGGACCTTGGAGCACGCCTCCCACTCGGGGATGCTCGGGGGAGCGGTCCCGGATGCCATGCTCGCCACCGTGAAGCTCCTGGCGACGCTCTGGGACGAAGACGGCGCCGTCGCGGTCGAGGGCCTCCACGTCCGCGAGGCGGAGACCCCTGCGTACGACGAGTCCACCCTGCGCGCGGAGTCGGGCCTGCTCGAGGGAGTCAGCCCCATCGGGCGCGACTCGATCCTGAGCCGCATCTGGAACAAGCCCTCGGTGACGATCACCGGATGGGATGCCACGCCCGTGGCGTCGGCGTCGAACACCCTGGCACCCGCGACGAGCGTCGTGATCAGCGCTCGCGTCGCTCCCGGCCAGAGCGCCGAGGACGCCTACGCCGCGATCGAAGCGCACCTCCGCGCGCATGCGCCGTTCGGTGCCCACCTGGAGTTCAGCGACGTCGACTGCGGCGACGCGTTCCTCGTCGACACGAGCGGCTGGGCCGTTGAGGACGCCCGCGCGTCGTTCGCCGAGGGGTACGGCGTCGAGTCCGTCGATGTCGGGATCGGGGGCTCGATTCCCTTCATCGCCGACCTCGTCCGAGAGTTCCCCGCGGCGCAGATCCTCGTCACGGGGGTGGAGGACCCGCACGCCCGCGCGCACAGCCCCAACGAGTCGTTGCACCTGGACACGTTCCGCAACGCGGTGGTGTCGGAAGCGCTCCTGTTGACGCGCCTGAACGCGCGCACCGTCTGAACGAGGCCGCGGGGGCGTGACGGGCGTAGAATCGTCTCGTCCCCGCGACCGATCAACCGAAGGGCATCGCCATGACCGACACCACACTGTCGTCCGCCGCCGACACCCGCGAGCACGGCGTGGGCCTGACCGCGGCCGCCTCCGACAAGGTCAAGAGCCTGCTGTCGCAGGAAGGCCGCGACGACCTGCGTCTCCGTGTCGCCGTTCAGCCGGGCGGTTGCTCCGGCCTCATCTACCAGCTCTACTTCGACGAGCGTTACCTCGACGGCGACAAGGTCGTCGACTTCGGCGGTGTCGAGGTCATCGTCGACGACATGAGCGTGCCGTATCTCGACGGCGCGAGCATCGACTTCAAGGACACGATCTCGGAGCAGGGCTTCACGATCGACAACCCCAATGCGCAGGGCTCCTGCGCGTGCGGCGACAGCTTCCACTGAGCTCGGCGCGCCGTCCGCGAGCGTCTTTCGAGGACCCCCGGAACCACGGATCACACCGTGGAATCCGGGGGTTCTCGATGTCTCGGCACTGGACGAATGGCCTGAGAACGGTGAGAGGTTGCCGTAGACTGTCAAAGCTTCATCCACGACCCGGAAAGGTGCACTGTGCCCTCCAAACGTCGCCTCCGCTGGGCTGCGCTTCCCCTCGGGATCGCGTCCGTCGCGCTTCTGTCCGGTTGCACCACGACCCAGCTGCACGGTTTCCTCCCCGGCTTCGTCGATGACGGCACGCCTGCCACCAACCACACCGACATGGTCGCCGGTCTGTGGGTCAACTCCTGGATCGTGCTGCTCGCAGTCGGCGTGATCACGTGGGGTCTCATGCTCTGGGCGGTCATCGCCTACCGCCGCCGCAAGGGGCAGTCGGGCCTCCCGGTGCAGCTGCGCTACAACATGCCGGTCGAGATCTTCTACACGATCGTCCCGCTGATCCTCGTCGTCGGCTTCTTCGCCTTCACGGCGCGTGACCAGAACACGCTCGAGACGCAGTACGACGACCCCGACGTCTCGATCACCGCGTACGGCAAGCAGTGGGCCTGGGACTTCCAGTACAACGGCACGAAGGAAGACAACTCCGACGCCGTGTACTCGATGGGCGTCCAGGCGAAGGCCACGGCCGACGGCTATGACCTCGAGGACGTGCCGACGCTCTACCTCCCGGTGAACAAGAAGGTCAAGATCGACCTCCGCTCGCGCGACGTGATCCACTCGTTCTGGATCATCGACTTCCTGTACAAGAAGGACATGTACATCGGCCGCGACAACGAGTGGTCCTTCACCCCGACCCGCGAGGGCACGTACGAAGGCAAGTGCGCCGAGCTGTGCGGTGAGTACCACTCCGCCATGCTCTTCAACGTCAAGGTCGTCAGCGACGCGGAGTACGAGGACTACCTCGCCTCGCTCCGCAGCGCCGGTGACGTCGGCGACATCAGTGATCTGTCGCGCCTGCAGAACCTCACGACGGCCGGCGCCGAAGGGAACAAGTGATCATGGCCACGACGCTTCCGCTTCAGGAGAAGGGCGCTTCCCGCCCGACGACTCTCCCTCCGCGTCAAGCCGCTCTGCTCAGCACCTCGCGTGTCGAGCAGAAGGGCAACCTGGTCGTCAAGTGGATCACCTCCACCGACCACAAGACCATCGGCTACATGTACCTGATCGCCTCGGTGATCTTCTTCATGCTCGGTGGCGTGATGGCGCTGATCATCCGCGCGGAGCTCTTCGAGCCCGGCATGCAGATCATCCCGACCAAAGAGCAGTACAACCAGCTGTTCACCATGCACGGCACGATCATGCTGCTCATGTTCGCGACGCCTCTGTTCGCGGGCTTCGCGAACGCGCTGCTGCCGCTGCAGATCGGTGCGCCCGACGTGGCCTTCCCGCGTCTGAACGCCTTCGCCTTCTGGCTGTTCCTCTTCGGGTCGACGATCGCCGTCTCCGGCTTCCTCACCCCGCAGGGTGCGGCCGGGTTCGGCTGGTTCGCCTATCAGCCGCTCGCCAACGCGAGTTTCTCGCCGGGTGTCGGCGGCAACCTCTGGATGCTGGGCCTCGGCATCAGCGGTTTCGGCACGATCCTCGGTGCGGTGAACTTCATCACCACGATCCTCACGATGCGCGCCCCCGGCATGACCATGTGGCGCATGCCGATCTTCTCGTGGAACACGCTCATCACGAGCATCCTGATCCTTCTCGCCTTCCCGGTGCTCGCCGCGGCCATCTTCGCCGCCGCCGCCGATCGCGTGCTGGGCGCCCACATCTACAGCCCTGAGAACGGCGGCGTGCTCCTCTGGCAGCACCTCTTCTGGTTCTTCGGTCACCCCGAGGTGTACATCATCGCGCTGCCGTTCTTCGGCATCGTGTCCGAGATCTTCCCGGTCTTCAGCCGCAAGCCGATCTTCGGATACAAGACCCTCGTGTACGCGACGATCGCGATCGCCGCTCTTTCGGTGGCCGTGTGGGCGCACCACATGTACGTCACGGGTGGCGTGCTCCTGCCCTTCTTCGCCTTGATGACCATGCTGATCGCGGTGCCGACCGGCGTGAAGATCTTCAACTGGATCGGCACGCTCTGGCGAGGGTCCGTCACATTCGAGACACCGATGGTGTTCGCGCTCGGCTTCCTGGTGTCGTTCGTCTTCGGTGGTCTGACCGGTGTCATCCTCGCGTCGCCCCCGCTCGACTTCCACCTCTCCGACTCGTACTTCGTCGTGGCGCACTTCCACTACGTCGTCTTCGGCACGGTCGTCTTCGCGATGTTCGCGGGCTTCTACTTCTGGTGGCCCAAGTGGACCGGCAAGATGCTCAACGAGCGTCTCGGCATGGTGCACTTCTGGATGCTGTTCATCGGTTTCCACATGACCTTCCTCATCCAGCACTGGCTGGGCGTCGACGGCATGGTGCGTCGCTACGCGGACTACGCCGCGGCCGACGGGTGGACCTGGGAGAACCAGCTCTCGACCATCGGCTCGATGATCCTCGGTGCGTCGATGATCCCGTTCCTGCTGAACGTCTGGATCACGGCCCGCAAGGCTCCTCGCGTGACGGTTGACGACCCCTGGGGTTACGGCGCTTCGCTCGAGTGGGCGACGTCGTGCCCGCCGCCGCGTCACAACTTCACCTCGATCCCGCGCATCCGTAGCGAGCGCCCCGCCTTCGACCTGAACCACCCCGAGGCCGGCATCCCGGTCGGCGTGGGCCCGGCGAAGGACGCCCCCGACACGCCCGTCGTCGACGCGGCGGCTGGAGAGGTCAAGTAAACGATGCGTACCAATGTCGGACTCTGGTGGCTCCTCGCGGGCTTCGGATTCTTCATCGCCGCGGTCTACACCGCTTGGAGCCTCATTCAGCACGGCGGCGTCGAGTGGGTCGGAACTGTCGCGCTCGTCTTCCTCGGCCTCATGTCGTCGATGGTCGCGTTCTACATCGGTCGCGTTCTCAAGGCGCAGAACGGTGAGTTGCCAGAAGACACCCTGACCGCCGACATTGACGACGGTGACCCCGAGCTGGGCGAGTTCAGCCCCTGGTCGTGGTGGCCCATCGTTCTCGCTGCATCGGCAGCCATCGCCGTCATCGGTCTTGCCGTCGGCAGCTGGCTCGTGCCGATCGGTTTCCTCGTGTTCGCTGTCGCCATCGTCGGCTGGGTGTACGAGTACTACCGCGGGTACTTCGCTCGCTGATCCTGTGCCCCTTCGGCTGAACACCGCCGCCGTCTCCGACCCCGGCGCCCACCGCCCCACCAACCAGGACGCCGCGTTCGTGGCGTCCTGGGGTGCGGCGGTTGCTGACGGAGTCGGCGGTGGCCCTTCGGGCGACCTCGCCTCGGCGGCGCTCATCCATCGCCTAGTGGCGACGCGGGGAAGCGCGATCGACGCGGACGGGCTCCTCGTACGGATACGCGAGGCGAACTGGGACATCCGCGCTCACGTCGAACGCGACCCGGCGCTGCGCGGCATGGCGACGACCTTCACCGGCTTGTTCCTTGGTGCCGATGGTCAGCTCCTCCTCGCCCACACCGGTGATTCCCGCGCCTACCTGTTGCGCGACGGTGAGTTCACACGTGAGACGCGCGACGACTCCTACGTGCAGGCGTTGGTCGACCACGGGATCATCCCACCCGAGGCGGCAGCCGCTCATCCTCGCCGCAACATCATCACCGCCTCGCTGGGTGGAGCCGAGGGTGACGTCGTATCGGTCGCCGAGCGGCCGCCGGTGGTCGGAGATCGCTGGGTTCTCTGCAGCGACGGCCTCACTGACTACGTCCCCGAGGCCGATGTCGCGCGTCTGATCGCGGAGGCGGCTGATCCGCGCTCCGCAGCAGCAGCCGCCGTGGCGCTCGCGCTCGAGGCGGGAACGCGCGACAACGTGACGGTCGTCGTCTGCGATGTCGTCGATGACGAGCAGCCCATTGCGAGCGAGCCGGTGTTCTCGGGGTCTGCGGCGCGGTGGTTCGCCGAGGACGTCGAGACGGCCTGAGATCTGAGCTGCTGGGCGTGCTGGAGAGCTTGACACTTCGCGCGGCAGAGCCCCGTCTCGTGCTCGACCGCCGACTCTTCCGAGGTCATCGATGGCCATTCCTCGCGGCCCATGGCCGCGCCAGACGGTCCTCCGCGGTGCCAGCGTCGAGGGTTCGGAAGAGGCTGGGCCGCTCGGCATCCTGATGTCGGGGTTACGGCGCTGGGCTGGGCGTTTCCCGAGACGGCATCTCGCCGGCAACTCCCGTGCGCGCTGCTACAGATTCGTCAGCCGCATGCAGTCTCGGCGCGGCGAGCCGGGGGAGTGGGGCACGCGGCCCCCGGACGGGCTCGTCGATGCTCAGGACGGCGCGGGCTGCCACACGGCTCGCGCCGCTCAGTTCGCGCGTACGACCATGACTGTGGGATCGAACACCCGCTCGCAGGGCCCCTCGTCGTTCTCGAAGGGCTGGCCCTCGCGGACCCAGTACTCGTAGCCCCCGATCATCTCGCGAACGGTGTAGCCGAGTGACGCGAACGCGAGCGCCCCCTTCTGGCCCGCGTTGCATCCGGGGCTCCAGCAGTACACGACGACGGGCATGTCGAGCGGGATCTCCGAGGGCGCGCGGTCGGCGATGTCGCGGTAGGGGAGGTGCACGGCGCCGGTAATGCGGCCCTGCTGCCATGCGTCGTCGCCTCGGACGTCGACGAGGACGAAACGATCTCCGGCCTTCTGCGCCGCGTATACGTCGGAGGGGTCGGTCTCCGCGGCGAGCCGGGCGGCGAAATACTCCTGGATGCTGGTCATACGCACACGGTACGACGGCGGGCCCGTGCCCCGGGAGGGGTGGGATGCCACTCACCCATGGCATCCTGCCATTGCGCTCACCCGCGGGCAGCGCCTCGGTCCTCCGAGGTGCGTCAGACGCTCGTACGCAGCGCCGAAGGGAGCCTGTGTGCCAGAGAAACGACGAAACCCCGGTGCCGAAGCACCGGGGTTTCGCGGGGGAGATTACTCGCTCTTGTCGTCGTGAGGGCGGTTCTTCACCTCGAGACCCTTCGGAGCGGGGAGCTCGACTTCGGCGCGCTCACCGATCGCCATGTGCGGACGACCATCCTCGTCGGCCCGGGCGTTCGCACCTGCGATCTCGTCGGCCTCTTCGTGGTCGATGTGGTCGAGCTCGTGGTGCTGGTGTGCCACCGCCGCGTCGACCTCGGCCTGCGTCAGCGGAGCGAGACGGTCCTCGAAGAACCAGCGCGAGACGCCTGCACGGAAGTTCGAGTACCAGGGTATCTCGCCCTTGTCGTTGGGGCGGACCACGAGCGGCTCGTAGGTCTCGTTGTCGATCAGCTTCCAGCGCTCGTACTCGTCGACGGGCTGGTGGACCTCGATGTACTCGCCGCCGGGCAGACGGACGATGCGACCCGACTCGTACCCGTGCAGCGCGATCTCGCGGTCCTTCTTCTGCAGAGCGATGCAGATGCGCTTGGTGACGAAGTAGGCCAGGATCGGGCCGAGGATGAGCAGCGCCTGGAGCGCGTGGATGACGCCTTCCATCGTGAGGTGGAAGTGCGTGGCCATGATGTCGGACGAAGCTGCCGCCCACATGACCGCGTAGAACGTGACCCCAGCGGCGCCGATGGCCGTACGTGTCGCCGCGTTGCGGGGGCGCTGTGCGATGTGGTGCTCGCGGGTGTCGCCGGTGATCCACGCCTCGATGAAGGGGTATACGAGCACGAGGACAATGAACAGTCCCAGCACGCCGACGGGGATGATGATGTTCCACGACCAGGTGTGGTCCCAGAGCACGAACTCGAGGTGCGGCGGGATGAGGCGCAGCATGCCGTCCGCGAAGCCGATGTACCAGTCGGGCTGTGTACCGGCCGAGACGGGAGAGGGGTCGTACGGGCCGTAGTTCCAGATCGGGTTGATCGTCACGAGCGCGGCGATCAGCACGATCACACCGAACGTGATGAAGAAGAATCCACCCATCTTGGACGCGTACACCGGGAGCATCGGGTAGCCCACGACGTTGCTGTTCGAGCGGGCGGGGCCGGCGAACTGCGTGTGCTTGTTGATGATCATCAGCATGAGGTGCACCGCCAGCAGCGCGACCAGGATGGCCGGCAGCAGCAGGATGTGCAGCGTGTACAGGCGGCCGACGATCGCGGTGCCGGGGAATTCGCCGCCGAACAGCAGGAACGAGGTCCAGGTGCCGATGATCGGCAGGCCCTTGATCATGCCGTCGATGATGCGGAGGCCGTTACCCGAGAGCAGGTCGTCGGGGAGGGAGTAGCCCGTGAAGCCCTCGGCCATCGCAAGGATGAAGAGGATGAAGCCGACGACCCAGTTGAGCTCGCGCGGCTTGCGGAACGCGCCGGTGAAGAAGACGCGCAGCATGTGCACGCCGATGCCGGCCACGAAGACAAGGGCGGCCCAGTGGTGGATCTGACGGACCAGGAGTCCACCGCGCAGGTCGAACGAGATGTGCAGCGCGGACTCCATCGCCGCGGACATCGCGATACCGCGCATGGGCTCGTAGGCGCCGTTGTAGTGCGTCTCGACCATCGACGCCTGGAAGAAGAACGTCAGGAAGGTGCCGGACAGCAGCACGACCACGAAGCTCCACAGGGCGATCTCGCCCAGCATGAAGGACCAGTGGTCGGGGAAGATCTTGCGACCGAGCTCTTTGACGATGCCCGACATGCTCGTGCGCTCGTCGAGGTAGTTCGCCGCAGCGCCGACGAAACGGCCGCCGAGCGGCTTACCGTCGCGTCCCCCCGGCTGCGGGCCGGCGGAGACGGCGGGTTCGGTCGTGACGTTCTCGGTGGGATGAGTACCGATGCTCATTTGCGCTCCCAGAAGCTGGGGCCGACGGGCTCGTGGAAGTCACTCTTCGCGACGAGGTAACCCTCGGCGTCGACGGTGATGGGGAGCTGCGGCAGGGGACGGGCGGCCGGGCCGAAGATGACGGCCGCACCGTTGGCGACGTCGAACTGCGACTGGTGGCAAGGGCACAGGAGGTGGTGGGTCTGCTGCTCGTAGAGCGCCACGGGGCAGCCGACGTGCGTGCAGACCTTCGAGTACGCGACGATGCCGTCGTACGTCCAGTCCATCTTGTTGGTCTCGGGGTTCAGCTGCTCGGGCTGCAGACGCATCAGCAGCACGATGGCCTTGGCCTTCTCTTCGAGGTAGCCCTCGTCGTGGCCGAGGCCCGCAAGCTCTTCCGGGATCACGTGGAAGGCGGAGCCGAGCGTGACGTCGGCTGCGCGGATCGGCCGACCGGAGGGGTCGTGCGACAGGCGCGAGCCCTCCTTCCACATGGTGTGGCTGAGGAGCTTCACCGGGTCCTCGTCCTGAGGTGCAAGACCACGGAACAGGGTGATGCCCGGGATGATCGAGGCGGCGAGAGCAGCGAACAGCGAGTTGCGGATGATCTCGCGGCGACCGAAGCCGGAGTCCTCGTTCGCCTCGACGAAGACGTTGACGGCACCCTCGCGGGTCTCGTCGCGGCCGCGCGTGGCGTGGCGGTCCTCGATGTACTCCTTGTCGGACATGACCGACTTGCCCCAGTGAATGGTGCCGATACCGATCGACAGCAGGGCGAAGCCGATGCCGAGTCCGATGAAGAGGTTGTTGTACCGGATGTCGATCAGCGCGCCCGACTCGATCGGGAAGATCATGTAGGCGATGCTCGCCCAGATGCTCGCGGCGACCGAGAAGTAGAACAGCGTGTAGACCGTGCGGACCGCCCGCTTCATCGCCTGCGGGTCTTGATCGGTCATGCGGTGGCGGTGTCCGGGAAGACCCGGGTTCTCCACGGGGTCGGGAACCGCGACGGCGAGCCCGGCGGAGGGCTTCCATGAAGCCCTCTCGTGCTCGAGTGCGTCTTCCTCGTGTGCCATGGTGCTCCTCGTGCGTTTACGTAATGTCGATGACGACGGTCAGTTGGACTTGGCCGTGATCCACACGGTGAGCGCGATGAGCGCCCCGATTCCGAAGATCCAGATGAACAGACCCTCGGAGACCGGACCGAGCGAACCGAGCGAGAATCCGCCGGGGGACTCGGACTTCTGAAGGAACATCAGGTACGAGATGACGTCGCGCTTGTCTTCGGGGGTGAGGTTGAGGTCGTTGAAGACCGGCATGTTCTGCGGGCCGGTGACCATGGCCGCGTACATGTTGACGGGCGTGACAGTGTGCAGATCCGGGGCCCACTTGCCTTCGGTCAGCGCACCGCCGGCGCCGGCGACGTTGTGGCACATCGCGCAGTTGATGCGGAACAGCTCGGCACCGTGGGAGAGGTCGCCCTCGCCGTCGGTGATGTCGGCGCTCGGGTAGGTCGGGCCGGGGGCCGACGACTGCACGAAGGCGGCGATCGCGTCGATCTGCTCTTCGGTGAACTGCACGGGCTTCTGGGGGGCCTGCGGGCCCTGGGCCTGAAGCGGCATGCGTCCGGTGGACACCTGGAAGTGCACCGACAGCTCGCCCACGCCGAACAGGGAGGGACCCTGCTGGCTGCCCTCGAGGTCGAGGCCGTGACAGGTCGCGCAGTTCGCCTGGAAGAGCTTCTTGCCCTCTTCGACCGCGGTCGCGGAGGAAGCGCTGCTCGTCGGGGTGTCGGTCGCGGCCATCGCGGCGGACGCACCGGCGTACACGCCACCGGTGAGGAGGAGGCCGATGCCGATCAGCGCGGCGGCGGCCAGGGGACTGCGGCGCCCGGAGGCGCGACGCGGCTTCTTCTCTCGTGCCATGTGAGGTACTGCTCTCTTACTTCAGGAAGTAGATGACGAAGAACAGGGCGATCCAGACGACGTCGACGAAGTGCCAGTAGTAGGACACGACGATCGAGGTGGTCATCTCTTTGCGCCCGAAGTTCTTCACGGCGTAGGCACGGCCGATGACGAGGAGGAAGGCGATGAGCCCGCCCGTCACGTGCAGGGCGTGGAAGCCGGTGGTCAGGTAGAAGGCCGACGCGTAGGGGTTGGCGCTGATGGGCATGCCTTCGGCAACCAGCGTCGCGTACTCCCACACCTGGCCCGACACGAAGACGGCGCCGAGGATGAACGTGAGGTAGAACCACTCCACCATTCCCCACTGGACGAAGCGGAACGGCTTGCCGGTGCGGTACGGCTGGTACCGCTCGGCAGCGAACACGCCCATCTGGCACGTGACCGACGACAGCACGAGGATGATCGTGTTGACGGTCGCGAAGGGGACGTTGAGCAGCTCGGTCTCCTGCGCCCAGAGGGACGCGGAGGTGCTGCGCAGAGTGAAGTAGATGGCGAAGAGGCCGGCGAAGAACATGACCTCGCTGCCCAGCCACACGATGGTGCCCACCGCGACCGGGTCGGGCCGCTTCACGGCACGCACGGCCTGGGAATACGTCGCTGAGGTCGTCACCATCCCATTATGCGCGATCCGACGGGCCGATATTCCCATCTCGAGCTGGAGATGTTCCACGGTCGAGACTTAGGGAAACCTAAGAATCCACGGGGAATCCCCGGTGTAGTGGGACTTCTGCCGCGTCTCTCGCGGCTCGGAGAGCGGCAGGGCGGTGTGGAAGGATCATGGCATGGCGGAACGCTTCTCCTGGCCCGATGTCCTCACGTCTCTCCTCGACGGGCGCGACCTCAGCGTGTCGGAATCCACGTGGGCCATGCGGCGTGTCATGGCGGGCGAGGCGACCCCGTCGCAGCTCGCCGGGTTCCTCATTGCGTTGCGCGCCAAGGGCGAGACGGTCGAGGAGATCGTGGGCTTCCGCGACGCCATCCTCGAGGCGGCTGTGCCGCTCCCGGTGCGCGCCGAAGTCCTCGACATCGTGGGGACCGGCGGAGACCGCTTCGGCACCGTCAACGTCTCGACGATGGCGGCGGTGGTGGCGGCGGCATCCGGAGTCCCCGTGGTCAAACACGGCAATCGTGCCGCGAGCTCGGCATCCGGATCCTCCGACGTCCTGTCGTCGCTCGGTATCGCTCTCACGCTCGATCCGGCGCACGTCGCCGAGACCCTCGATCGCACGGGGATCACCTTCGCCTTCGCCGCGGCGTTCCATCCCGGATTCCGTCACGCGGGGCCGACCCGGTCGGAGCTCGGCGTCCCGACGGTGTTCAACTTCCTCGGCCCGCTGTGCAACCCGGCCCGCGCGGAGGCGAACGCGGTCGGCGTCGCCCACCTCGATCGCGTCCCGCTCATCACCGGCGTCTTCCGTACACGCGGCGCGACGGCGCTGGTGTTCCGCGGCGACGACGGTCTCGACGAGCTGACGACCACCGGACACAGCCGGCTCTGGGAGATCAGCCGAGGCGATGTCCACGAGCACGATCTGGATCCTCGGGATCTCGGCATCCCGCTCGTCGAGATCGATGCCCTGCTCGGCGGATCGCCCGATCACAACGCCGAGGTCGTGCGGCGCACGCTCGCCGGCGAGACCGGGGCGGTGCGCGACATCGTCCTGCTGAACGCCGCGGCCGGACTCGTGTCGTACCGGTTGTTCCAGGATGCCGCGCAGGTGCAACGTCCGATCCTTGAGCGTCTGGCCGAGGCGATGGCGGATGCCGCCGCGGCGATCGACGACGGGCGGGCGTCCGCGAAGCTCGAGGCCTGGATCTCGACGACGCGGGAACTCGCGGAGTAACGCATGCGGCCGCTGGACGCGCTGAACGAGATCGCGTACCTGCTCGAGAGGGGGCGTGCGTCGCGGTACAAGTCGAAGGCGTTCCGGACGGCGGCGGCGGCGATCGACGGCCTCAGTGACGCGGAGTTGCGCGACCCGGGGCTTCGGCGGAGGCCCGGGATCGGCGACTCGACGTTCGCGGTGATCCAGCAGGCCCTGGCCGGGGAGGTTCCCGAACGCCTCGCCGGGCTGCGGGCGACCGCGGGTGCCGTCGGCGGTGAAGAACTCCGAGCCGCGCTTCGGGGCGACCTGCACAGTCACAGCGACTGGTCGGATGGGGTGACCCCCATCGAGGCGATGGTCGAGGCGGGTCGCGCACTCGGCCACGAGTACCTCGCCCTGACCGACCATTCGCCGCGCCTGACCGTCGCGAACGGGTTGTCGCCCGAGCGACTACGCCGACAGCTCGAGGTCGTGCGGGGCATGAGCGGCGGGGGATTCACGCTGCTGTCGGGCATCGAGGTCGACATCCTCGACGACGGTGACCTCGACCAGGAGGATGCTCTTCTGCGCGAGCTCGATGTGGTCGTGGCATCCGCTCATTCCAAGCTCCGCATGGAGCGCGAGCCCATGACCCGTCGGCTCGTCGCGGCGGCGAGCGATCCCCGGGTGGACGTGCTCGGTCATGTGACGGGGCGTCTCGTCGAGGGCGCACGCGGGACGCGCCCGCCGTCGGAGTTCGACGCTCGCGCCGTCTTCGCCGCGTGTGCGGACTCGGGCGTGGCGGTCGAGATCAACTCGCGTCCGGAGCGTCAGGACCCGCCGGACGAGCTGATCGCGATCGCCCTGGACGAGGGATGCTTGTTCTCGATCGACTCGGACGCGCACGCGCCCGGGCAGTTGTCGCTGCTCGACTACGGTGCTGCGCGCGCCGAGGCCTCGGGGGTGCCTGACGACCGCATCGTCACGACGTGGTCGCTCGAGCGACTGCGGTCGTGGCTCGACCGCACACGATGACCGCCGCGATGCGCGCCCGAACATGACCGCCGTACAGGAGCGCGGTCCCCGCGTTCGTCTGCGGGGGTCGCGTTCCGGCGTGGCTGCGTGATGTGCGGGGCGATGTCACCGGGGGAGGGCGGCCAGGGCGCGCGTCATCGACGAGCCGAGGTTCCACCGCTCGGCGAGGGCCTCGGCGGCTGCGGTGCGGTCGTCGTCGCGCGGGCGAAGGGCGTCGTCGATGACCCCGAGGTCGAGATCACGCACGACCCGCACCACCGCGGGCGCGACAGCCAGGTAGTCGGCGGCCGCGAGGATCTTCGCGCGTTGCGCCGGCGTCCCGCCCGTGCCGGCTTCGGCGGCCGCGACGATGCCCGCGAGGTCGTTGTGGGCGGTGAGCAGAGCCGCGGCCGACTTCTCGCCGATGCCGGCGACGCCGGGCAGCCCGTCCGAGGGGTCGCCGCGCAGGACCGCGAAGTCCGCGTACTGCGCGGCGTGGATGCCGTACTTCGCGAACACGGCGGCATCGTCGACGAGCTCGAGGTTGCTCATGCCTCGTGCGGTGTACACGATGCGGACGCCACGCTCGTCGTCGATGAGCTGGAAGAGATCGCGGTCACCGGTGACGATGTCGACCGGCACCTCGGCGCTGGTCGCGAGCGTGCCGATCACGTCGTCGGCCTCGTGCTCGGCCGCTCCCACCACGGGGATGCCGAGAACGGCGAGCGCTTCTCTGATGAGGGGGATCTGGGCGACGAGGGGGTCGGGGGCCTCCTCGCGATCGGGGCCGGTCGCGACCGCCTCGACGACGCGGTGCGCCTTGTAGCTCGGGAGGAGGTCGACGCGCCACGCCGGTCGCCAGTCGTCGTCCCAGCACGCGACGAGGCGGGTCGGGTGGTACGTCGTGACGAGCTTCGCGATCATGTCGAGGAGGCCCCGCACCGCGTTGACGGAGGTGCCGTCCGCGGCGCGGACTTTGTCGGGCACCCCGTAGAACGCGCGGAAGTAGAGGGACGCGGTGTCGAGGAGCATGAGGCGGTCGGTCACGGCGTTCATCCTGGCACGCGGCGGTGCTCAGCCGCCGGGTGCTGTCCAGGTGAGGGAGTCGCCGGAGTACAGATCCACCTGGGTGCGGCCCTGTTCGATGTCGGCGAGCGGGGTGTCGAGCACGATGAAGAAGGTGACCGTTTCGCCGGGGAAGACGTCGAGGATGTCGTAACGGCTCGGGTACACATCCGTCACGGCGGGGTCGTAGACAGCATCCCCGTAGCTCCCGTCGGATAGGAAGTAGTTCGCGGAGAACTGGAACTGCCACGCGTCGGAGTCGATGGTCTCGTCGGTGAGGTTCGTGATCTCGATGGGTATCGCGACGAAAGACCCGGATGCCGTGAACGGCGCAGGGCTGGCGGTTGCCGTGTCGGCGGTGATGTCGGTCGGCGCGAGGGCACGAAGCGTCCAGACCTCGTCGCCCGTGTCGGAGTCGATCACGGTCTGGGGCGTGCCCCACTCCCGTTCCGACGCCGATTCGCTGCCGGGTGGCACCACGAGGCGCTGGGCGAGCGTGTATGGGTCGGTCTCAGGATCGGGGGCCGAGTCGACCCTCGGGCCCGACGACGAGAAGCCGGACACGAGTGCGGCGATCAGGGCGATGAAGACGCCGAAACCGACGATCACGATCGCGATCACCGCGGGGACCTGGGCGCCGCTCCGGCGTGCCAGGTGGACGATCGCGAGCACGAGGGCAGTGACCAACAGCAGCCAGGAGACAGGCGAGGCCGTGAAGGCGGCGATCGTTCCCACGCACGCGATCACGAGGGCGGCGATGCCGAGTCCGCGCCGCGGAGGCCGTGCTCCGCCGGGACCCGTGGTCGAGGCGGAGCCACGCGCGAGAACGGCCGGGCCGGGCCACGCGGCGGGTGCGCCGGCGGCGGAGGGGACAGCAACGGGAGGCGCGATAGCGGGAGCGCTCGGACCGTAACCGGCGGACGCCGGACCGTACGCGGCGAACGGCGGGCGCCCACCGGTGGTGGTGTGATTCGTCATGTCGCCTCCCCACTCCATCGTATGAAGGCCGCGGGAGTCGCGGCGACCGCTGCGCAAAGTCGGTGCGCCGACTCGACCTAGAGTGGCGGGATGTCGTTCGGCTCCCCTCGCGTGCGCCCGTCATCGACCTCGGCCTGCCCGTGCGGGGGAGGTGAGTTCGGCCGGTGCTGCGGCCCGATCCTCGACGGGGCGGTGGCACCGTCGGCGGAGCGACTGATGCGCTCCCGCTACACCGCCTACGTCGTCGGTGACCTCACGCATCTCGTGCGGTCGTGGCATCCGCGAACCCGTCCCGACGACCTCGAGCTGGACGGCGACACCGTCTGGGAGGGGCTCTCGATCGACGAAGCGGACGAGCGCGACGACACCGCCGTCGTCGTGTTCCACGCGGCGTGGCGCCGCGGCACCGAACGGCAGGTGATGTCCGAGCGCAGCCGGTTCGTCCGCCGAGGTGGGCGGTGGGTGTACGTGGACGGCGACGTGACATGAGGCCGTCAACCCCGCGGCGGCGTGTCGGAGGCCACGCGTAGGGTCGACCCGATCGCTCGATGAGAGGAGCCGCATGATCCCGGAAAGATTGCGCGACCTGCTCGAGGGGCCGTACTACGGCGCGCTCGGCACGGTCCGCCCCGACGGCACGGTGCAGGTGAACCCGATGTGGTTCGAGTTCGACGGCGAGCACATCCTGTTCACGCACACGGTGACACGGCAGAAGTACCGCAACCTGCAGAGAAATCCCTCGATGAGCTTCATGGTCTATGACCCCGCGGAGCCGTACCGATACATCGAGGTGCGCGGCCGTCTGGTCGACGAGGAAGCCGACCCGGAAGGCCTCTTCTACGTGCGGCTCGGCCAGCGCTACGGCAATCCCGAACAGCAGGCACCGGCCGACAAGGCGAATCGCGTGATCCTGAAGATGTCGGTCGAGAAGGTCGGAGGACAGTGACATGGAACGCATCGTGATCATCGGCGGCCACGGCAAGGTCGCCCTGCATCTGGCGGGGCTCCTGTCCGAGCGCGGAGACGAAGCGGTGTCGATCATCCGCAATTCCGACCAGTCGACGGATGTCGAGAAGGCCGGCGGTACGCCTCTCGTCCTCGACGTCGAGGACGCCGATGTCGAGGCCCTCGCGAAGGCGTTCGCCGGAGCCGACGCGATCGTCTGGTCGGCGGGTGCCGGGGGCGGCGACGCCGTCCGGACCTACGCGGTCGATCGGGATGCCGCGCAGCGCGCTGTCGACGCGGCAGGTGCCGCCGGAGTCCGGCGTTTCGTCATGGTGTCGTGGATCGGCTCCGTGCCCGATCACGGCATCTCGCCCGACGACGCGTTCTTCGCCTACGCCGACGCCAAGCTCGCCGCGGACGACTACCTGCGCGCGAGCGATCTGGATTGGACGATCCTCGGCCCCGGCACGCTGACGCTCGACCCGCCCACCGGACGCATCACCACGGCGCCGCAGGGGTCCGCCGAGGTCGGGCGTGCGGATGTCGCCGCGGTCGCCGCGGCCGTCCTCGTGCAGTCCGCGACCATCGGTCGCTTCATCCGGTTCGGTGCGGGCGACACGCTCATCGCGGAGGCGATCGTCAAGGATCCCTCCGCCGACACCGAGGCCGGCACGAAGTAGCGGTCGGTCCTCAGTCCTCTTCCCCGTCGGTGTCGTCGTCGATCACGATGACGCCGTCGGGGATGGGCTCGCTCAGCAATGGTTCCGCGGCGAGCGTGAGGTCGATCGTGGCGCGGAGCAGGCCTCCCGCGGTGGCGGAGCGCAGCAGCTCGATCTGGTCGAGCTCACCCAGGGGAGCGATCGCCGCGAGCTGCCATGTCCGCTCGAGCGGCTCCTCGGACAGTTCGACCTCGGGATCCCACCGGCTCCCGCCGAACTGGGCCGCCCGCCCGAGCACGCGCCGCACGATGCGCTCGGCCTCGTCGAGCAGGGGGGTGAGGGCGTCGTTCCACTCGAGGTCGGGGAGGGGGCGGAGGTCGGCGCGCGGGTAGGGGTCATCGTCGAGCCACGCGACAATCTCGAAGCGTTCGGTGCCGCGGGCGACGATCTGGAGTTGGTCGGCTTCGGGGAGGACGTGGCTCAGACGCGCCATGGTGCCGATCGCGAATCGCTGGTCGCCGCCGCCGGTCTCGGTGCCGCGCTCGATGAGCACCACGCCGAACGCCGGGTCGGACTCGTCGAGGAGTCGGCCGAGCATGACGAGGTAGCGCTCCTCGAAGATCCGCAACGCCAAGGGAGTGTGCGGAAAGAGGACGGCCCCGAGAGGGAACATCGCGGTACCCATCGCCCCAGTCAACCAGGGCTCGAGAGCGTTGGGGTCGCCGGCGGCGAACTCGCCGATCAGGTTTCGTCGTCGCGGAGCGTCTCGTGCACGCGGTGCAGGTCCATGAGGAGCGACCCCACCAGAACCCAGTGCGCGGCCGAGGGCGCGCGGATCTGCAGCGGTCGGGTGAGGGCCGGCTCCTCGGCGGCGATCGGAAGGTCGGCGCCCGTGTCGACCGCGAAAGATCGACGGACGTCGTGCGCCGCGCGATGCAGCTGCTCGGCGATGGCGCGGACCGAGGGTTCCTCGGCGATCGTCGCGTCGTAGCCGTCGTAGACGGCCCGGGTCATGCCGATCGTCTGCGTCACGACGGGCGTGAAGCGGTCCAGAAGGCCCTGCATCGCCAACAGATCCCTGCGGTGGCGACTGCTCCGGGGGTTGAGAGAGAGCGAGTCGGCTCCGTCCTCGATCGCTGCGGCCGCGGCATCCCGAACGGGGCGCAGCAAGCGCGCTTCGAGAAGGAGTTCCTCCAGGGATGCCGGCGTCTGCGGCGCTTCGAGCGCTTTCGCGAGACGCTCCAGGGCCGCCGCGAGCTCTCGGCCGAGGACCTCGAGCTTCTCGCGCGCCGACGGGACGAGCACCGGGGGAACCAGGGCGACGTTCACGACGATGCCGACCAGCGCACCGATCAGCGTCTCGAGCACCCGGTCGAGAGCGTAATTGGGCGTCGCCGTGCCCAGCGCCAGGACGAGGAGGGCGCTGATCGCCACCTGGTTGGTCGCCCCGGGCGACATGCGCAGCGCCCAGGCGATCACCAGCGCCACGCCGGCCGAGAGGAGGATCACCCAGGTGGGGCTGCCGAGCGCAATGCCCAGGAGCGAGGCGATCACGACACCGACGACCACGCCGACGCTGCGTTCGACGGCGCGCGTGAGTGACTGATTGATGCTGGGTTGGACGACGAGCAGCGCGGCGATCGCGGCGAAGATCGGCGGCGGCCCCTGGACCAGCCACCCCGCGACGAGCCACGCGGCGACAGTGGCGATCGCGGACTTCGCCACCTGCAGGAACGGCGCCCGGCGTTTCGTCCTGAACGACAGGCTCTCGCGCATGAGTCGGGAGGGGATCGAGAGCACGGTCACTCCGGTCGGGCCACGATGGCCGGAGCGTTCTCGGCCACCCACCCCAGGAGGGGGAGGACGAACGTCATGAGGTCGCGGCCGCGGTCGGTCAGTCCGTACTCCACCCGCGGCGGGACCTCGGGATAAGCGGTGCGCACGACGAGCCCGTCGGCCTCGAAGGTCTTGAGGGTGCTCGCGAGCATCTTTTCGCTGATCCCCGACACGTTCCGCCGCAGAACGCCCCAGCGCTGCGTGCCGTCGGACAGAGCCATGAGCACGAGGATGCCCCACTTGCCCATGACATGGTCGAGCACCGTGCGCGTCGGACACCCATCGGCAAAAACCTCGGGATGCTCCGCGCGGATTTCCGCAAGACTCACGCTCATGTGAGTACCTAACCAGAAAGTGGGTACCGGCATTCCGGAATGCACCCGGGCGCGTCGCGTTGAGGTCGGCGTACCGATCGAAAGGACACTCCCATGACTCTCCTCGTCACCGCCGCTTCCGGACACCTCGGCCGTCTCGTCGTCGATGCTCTGCTCGAGCGCGGCGCCGCGGCATCCGACATCGTCGCCGGTGTCCGCACCCCCGCCAAGGCGAGCGATCTCGCCGAGCGCGGCATCCGCGTCGTCGAGTTCGACTACTCGCGTCCGGAAACCCTCGCTCCCGCTTTCGACGGGGTCAGCCGCGTCCTGCTGATCTCGGGCACCGACGCCGACCGCGTCGCAGGTCACGGCAACGTCGTGGACGCCGCGCGCGCCGCGGGCGTCGAGCGTCTCGTCTACACGAGCGCGCCGCGGAACGACGTCATCGACTACGCGCTCGGCGCCGACCACAAGGCCACCGAGGCGCTCATCGCCGCCTCGGGACTGGACGCCACGATCCTGCGGAACAACTGGTACACCGAGAACTACCTCGATTCGGTGGCACGTGCCGCCGAGACGGGTGAGATCGTCGCTGCGGTCGGGGAGGCCCGCGTGGCCAGCGCGAGCCGTCGCGACTATGCCGAGGCGGCCGCGATCGCGCTGACCGGCGACGACCTGCGCGGGCAGACGCTCGAGCTGGGCGGAGACGTGGCCTGGACTTACGACGAGCTCGCGGCGGCGGCCTCGGAGGTCGTCGGACGCCCCGTCGCCTACAAGGCCGTCACGGTCGAGCAGCTCGCGGCCGGTCTGGAAGCCGCGGGACTGGATGCCGGCACCGCCGCCTTCGTCGCGGGCATCGACGACGCGATTGCTCGCGGTGCGCTGGAGCAGACCGACGGGACGCTGTCGCGCCTCATCGGTCGCCCGACCACGCCGCTGGTCGACGGCCTTCGCACGGGCCTCGCCGCACGCTGACCCGACGACGTGAGGTGCCGCGATCATCGGCACCTCACGCCGGATCGGCGGCATGACTCCGTGCGGTCAGGTGGCGCTGCCGCATCGCGAGGAACAGCGGGAACGTGAAGGCGAACGCCGTGAGGCCGGAGAGCACGACGTAGATCCACGCGAATCGCATCCCGATACGGCGCGCCTCGACGATGATGAAGACGCTCCCGGCCACCGCCACGACGAGCAGGTCGACCGTGATCGACGACACCGCGGGTCCGCTCGAGACGAGGTCGCCGAGGAAGTCCCTCATCTGCACGATCGCGAGGGCGTTGAAGGTCCACGTGCCCGCGAGCCCCGCGACGGCCAGGACGAGGAACAGCACGGCGGTCGGAGTCCAGTGACGTCGAAGCTCGCTCATGGCCCCGATCCTGCCGCAGAGCCGATGTCGGACGTGGGGGCTAGCGTCGAGGGATGGATGCCGCACGGGCCGAGCGGATGCTCGATGAACGGCGGCGCGAGGTCGACCATCGGCTCTCGCGCTTGCGCGAAGACGAGGAGAGCCTTCGACACGACCGAGCGGATGCCACGGCCGACGACGAGCACGACCCCGAGGGGTCGACGCTGTCGGGCGAGTGGGCGCAGGTCGACGCTCTGCGCCGGGGCGCCGAGGCGGAGAGGCGCGAGATCGACGCGGCGCGGGAGCGCGTGGCATCCGGGACCTACGGGGTGTGCGAGAACTGCGGCCGTGCGATCGGCGACGCGCGGTTGGAGGCGCGGCCGTTCGCCCGGCGATGCATCTCGTGTGCGACGTGACGCGCGCGGGCGGAACGTAGGCTGGGGGGATGGAACCGGTCCTCATCGCGCTGCTGTTCGCCAACGCCGTGTTCAACGCGGTCGTGTGGCCGCGGTTCTACCTGCGGGTCGCGAAGGACCCGCGCGCGAAGAACGCCGCGGGCAAGGCGACGCCGTTCCTGATCGTGCACACGGTGCTCATCGGCCTGGCGCTGGTGTTGGCCCTCGCGTCGCTGATCGCGGCGATCGCCGCGCTCGTCTCCTGACGCTTCGGTAGAATGGGTCGGCGGGTTCGCCCGCCGCACGCAGTGCACCTACCTACCGGCTCGGCAAGGCGGCACGTTCCCTCGCCCCCGGAGACCGCTCTATGACTCTGCCCGCCACCACCCACCGATCGCTGATCCACCACACGGGCCTGTCGTACTTCCCCGTGGCGTTCGTGGCCCGACTTCCGTTCGCGATGATGACGGTGGGCGTCCTGGCGCTCGTCGTCGCTGTCCGCGGGTCGGTGGCGCTCGGTGGCCTCACCTCGGCGGCGGTGGGCCTCGGTGTCGTCGTCGCGGGACCCGTCCTGGGCGATCTCGCCGACCGTTTCGGGCAGCGGCGCGTGCTGGTGCCGGTGGGCCTGGCCAACGGCATCCTGCTCTCGCTCTTCCCGCTGGTGGTCGCCGCGTCGGACTCGGACGCACTGCTGCTGGCTTCGGCCGCGGCGATCGGGCTCACCGGTCCGCAGACCGCGGCGATGTCGCGCAGTCGCGTCATGGCGCTCATCGGCGAGCGGGTGGATCCGACGCGGCGCGAGCGCACCTTCTCACGCGCGATGGCTTACGAGTCGGCCGCGGACGAGACGGCGTTCGTCATCGGCCCCTTCGTGGTGGGGCTGCTCGCCGCACTGATCGCGCCGTGGGCGCCGATCGCGGGCGCGGCGGTGCTGAGCTTCGTCTTCGTCACGGCGTTCGCCCTGCATCCGACCGGCCGCGCGGTGCCCGAGCGGTCCGAGCGCGCGGCGATGGCGCCGGCGCGAGAGCTTCTGCATCCGCGGCTCCTCGTGCTCGTGGCCTCGGTGTTCGGCGTGGGCCTCTTCTTCGGCTCGACGCTCACTTCGCTGACGGCGTTCATGGAGGCGCAGGGCGCGCCCGAGGCCGGTGCCCTGCTGTACGGCGTGATGGGCGTCGGGTCGGCGGTGCTCGCCCTCGCCGTCGCTGTGCTTCCCGCGCGCTTCTCGCTGCGCTGGCGTCTCGTCGCCTTCGCGAGCATCCTCACCGCCTCGGCGGGCGCGTACACCGTCGGCGGCTCCGTCCCCACCGTCACCCTCGTGCTGTGTCTCATGGGGATCGGCGTCGGCCCCTCGCTCGTCACGCTCTTCAGCCTCGCCGGGCACCGCGCGCCGCGCGGACGCACGGCCTCGACGATGACCGTCCTCGCCTCGGCGCTGACGCTCGCGCAGGCACTCTCGTCGGCGGTGACCGGTGCGGTCGCCGAGCAGGTCTCGGTGGAGACGGCGATGCTCTTCCCGGCGGTGGCCGCCCTCCTGGTGCTGGCCATGGCCTGGGCGAACGCCTCGCGCAGCTCGCGGTGGGACGGCCGGTCGCTCTGAGCCTCACGCCGGCAGCGGGTAGCGCCGCCGGAGCAGAAGCCGCTGTCCGAGCGTCCACACCGTCGTCACGGTGAGATACAGCGCCGCCGCCAGGGGAACGAACAGCGCCACGACCGCGGTGGTGAACTGCAGCACTCCGACCATTCCCGTCATCCACGCCGGCGACGACGGATCGGTCGCCGGCCGCAGGAGCCGTCGGGTGAGTTCGGCCACGCCGGCGATCACGACGACGATGCCGGCGAAGACGACGAGGGTCGTGGCATCCATCGTTCCTGAGGTCAACGCCCCGATCAGACTGCGCCCGAGGGGGACGCCGAACAAGTCGTGCGTCAGGAGCGTGTTGGCGTGCCCTGCGACGGTCGGGTGCAGGAAGACGGCGTAGAGCAGCCCGACGATCGGCGCCTGCGCGAGCAGCGGGAGGCAGCCGGCGGCGGGGGAGGTGTTCTCGTCGCGGTAGAGCTGCATCGTCTCGCGTTGGAGGCGTTCGGGGTTCTTGCGCCAGCGCTCCTGCAGCACGCGCAGACGCGGCGCCAGACGGGCGCGCGTCTGCTCGGCGCGGGCCTGGGAGATCCCCACCGGGATGAGGATGAGCCGCACGACGAGGGTGACGGCCACGACGGCGAGAGCGGCGGCGAGACCCCCGGCCAGGGGCGTGAGAGCGTCCGTGAGGGAGAGCAGGCCTTGGGTGGTGAGATCGAGGAGAAAGGCGAGTGGGGGCAGAGCGAAGAGGTCCATGAGGGTTCCGTTCGTGGCGGTGATCGAGGGATCGGTGATCGAGGGATCACTGCGCCACCGCCCCTCCGGAACGGATGCCACGGCCACCGTCACGGGACGGCGGGGGCGGGGGCTAGGCGGCGCGGGCCACGAATCCCGGCGCTCGAGGGCGGGGGTGCCCCGCTGCGTCGGGGTCGCTCTGCGTGAGCGGAGCGGAGGGATCGATCGGCCGCGGAACACGCGGCGATGCGCCGGCGAGCAGAGCCGGCAGAACGACGAGGACGATCGCGACGGTGGCGACAACGGCCGCGGCAAGGACCACGGCGAGCAGGGGAGCCCCGGTACCGGGCGTGAGAGCGAGCTCGGCGGTCGCGAGGAGCAGGTTCAGCAGGGCGATCAGCGATGCGATCACGTGCGGTCTCCTCTCGACGTCTCTCCCACGCTAGCAGGGGCCGCTCGCTACGCTGGGGCCATGACCACCCTCGTTCTGACCATCGTCGGCGACGACCGCGCGGGCCTGGTGTCGTCCGTCGCCGACATCGTCGACGCCCACGGCGGCAACTGGGAGAACAGCGAGCTCGCCGAACTCGCGGGAGCCTTCGCCGGCATCGTCGAGGTATCCATCGCCGCTGATCGGGCCGATGCCCTCCGCGCCGCCCTCGAGGGGCTGGCGGGTACCCTCGCGGTCACGGTTCACGTCGGTTCACCCGAGGGCACGGCATCCGCTCCGCACAGTGTCACCCTCGACGTCATCGGCAACGACCGTTCGGGCATCGTACGTGAGATCACGTCGGCCCTCAGTGCGCGCGGAGTGAGCATCGAGCGCATGTCGACGCAGACGACGGATGCCGCGATGGCGGGCGGCCGTCTGTTCGAGGCGTCCATCACGGTCACGCTCGTCGCGGGCGTCGAGATCGACGATCTCGTCGACGAGCTGGAGCGACTGGCGGCGGAGATCCAGGTCGACGTCTCGCTCGCGGACTGAGTCCCGCGTCCGCGCGCGGCGCCGCGCCTCAGGCGGCCCGGCGGCGACGTGACGCCAGCCGCGCGATCGCGCGCCAGCCCACGAGGAAGAGCGAGAGCGTGATCGCCGCGACGATCACGAAAGCGACCGCGACGCCCTGACCGCTCACGGCCCGCAACAGCATGCCGACGGCGACGGTCACCGCCCACACGACGAGTCCCGTGCGCACCGGAGCGAGGGGAGCGCGCCACCCGCGGCTGATCAACCACCCGAGGCCCAGCGCGACGACGAACGGCCACGCCGTGGTCGCCAGCCCCGATCCGGCGGGGCCGAGGACGTCACCGTCGTGGGTCGCGCGCCCGATCGCGGCGAAGACGACGACGAAGACGAGGTCGACGAGCAGGACGAGCGCGGGGTGGATGCGGGAGGAGGTCACGGCATCCATTGTCCTCGTCCGGGCGCGGCATATCGTCCGTGTATCGGAAGGCACAGACGCGCCGGCAACACCTCGGCGTGTGGGCTGGGAGCCCGATCACCCAGGAGACTCCATGCCGAACGCCCCGGTCCTCACCCCCGCCCGTGTCCTCGTCGCCGCCGCAGCGCTCACCGTCGTCGGGACGCTCACGCTCGCGCCGCGGGCGCTCATCCGTCCGTTCCAGGAGAGGGCGATCGACGCGTTCTTCCTCGTGACCGAGCGATGGGGCGGCTTCGCGCCGGCGTACGACAGCGATGTCGTGATGAACGTCGCCCTGTTCGTGCCGCTCGGGATCGCGGTGGCGGCGCTGCTTCCCCTGCGGTTCGCACCCGCCGCCGTGCTCTTCGGGGCCGCCGTCTCACTCGCGGTCGAGACCGCTCAGTCGTTCATCCCGGGTCGGGTACCCGACATGGACGACGTTCTCCACAACACCATCGGCGCGGGCGTGGGCACGGTGATCGTGATCGTGTCGCGGTTGGTGGCGCGTGCGGCTGTCCGCGCGGAGGAGATGGCAGCGTGCGGGTGAGGAGCCGCCCGCGAGACGGGTCACCGATCGCGATCGGTCGTCGGCCGGGGGAGGCGCACGCGCGCGTGAAGTCCGCCGCCCTCGCGCGGCCAGAGTTCGAGCGAACCCTCGTGCACGCGCACGATCGCGACGGCGATGGCGAGACCGAGGCCCGTGCCGCCTTCCGCGGGGCGGGCGCGCCCCGCCGCGCGAACGAACGGCTCGGGGAGCGTGGCCACCGTTTCAGGGGACAGCACGGCGCCGGTGTTCGCGACGTCGATCACGACGCTGCGCGCATCCGTCCGCACGGCGATCTGCACCTCGCGTGCGACCTCACCGTCGGGTGTGCTGTGGACGATCGCGTTGTGCACGAGGTTCGTGAGCATCTGGCGGGCTAGCGTCTCGTCCGCGATCGCGACGGAGGGCGACGCGATGCGTGTGGTCAGCCGTGCCGACGTCCTCGTCGCGAGCGGAGCGAGCTCGCCGCACACTTCGGCGGCGAGGGCGTCGATCTCCACCTCGGTACGCGCCACCACGCCGCCGCTCGAGGCGCGCGAGAGGGCGAGGATCGCCTCCGTCAGCCGGATCGCCCGCTCGTTCGTGTCGTCGAGGCGGGCGATCAGCCGCTCGACGTCGACGCTCGCGGGGTCGGCCTTCGCCACCTCGAGCATCGTGCGCATCGTCGCGTGCGGAGTGCGCAGCTCGTGCGAGGCGTTCGCGGCGAAACGCCGCTGCTCCTGCACGGTCTCGGCGATGCGCGCGAGCATCGCGTCGAAGGTGTCGGCGAGGTCGGTCAACTCGTCCCGCCGGCCGGGGAGGTCCACGCGACGGTCCAGGCTCCCGTCGCGCACCGCCCGCGCGGCGTCGGTGATGCGCGTCAGCGGCCGGAGCATGAGACCCGCGACGATCCAGCCTCCGCCCAAGCCGATGACGGCGAGCCCGGCGACGGTGAACCATGCGTATTTCACGAAGACGTCGGCGAGGTCGCGGCGCGCGGGAGTGAAGAGGCCGCTCGTGGCGTAGAGGGTGCCCTCGGGCAGGAACCGCAGGACGAGGAACCCCACCGTGAACAGGGCGATCCCGACGATCACGACGAAGACCGCGTAGCTGAGCGTCAGTTTGATCCGGACCGAGAGTCCGGGCGGACGTTCACGCATCCGCGGGACCGATGCGGTATCCGACGCCGGCGACGGTCTGGATCAGCCACGGCTCGCCGAGGCGCTTGCGTAGCGTCGAGATCGTGATGCGGACGGCATTGGTGAAGGGGTCGGCGTTCTCGTCCCACGCGCGCTCGAGGAGGACCTCGGCGCTCACCACGCCGCCGCCCGCGGACATGAGTACCTCGAGCACGGCGAACTGCTTGCGGGTCAGCGAGACGTATCGGCCGTCGCGGTACACCTCGCGCCGGAACGGATCGAGACGGATGCCGTCGAGCTCGAGGATCGGGGGAGCCCCGGTCGCGGGCCGCCGCGCGAGCGCACGCAGTCGCAGCACGAGCTCCCTCAAGACGAACGGCTTGGTCAGGTAGTCGTCCGCACCGCTCTCGAACCCCGAGGCCTTGTCGTCGAGGCGGTCGGCGGCGGTGAGCATGAGCACGCGCGGGGCGGTCGGTTGGACGGCGAGGTGGCGGGCGATCTCGTCGCCGTTGGGTCCGGGGATGTCGCGGTCGAGGACGACGACGTCGTACGCGGTGTAGCCGAGCTGCTCGAGCGCGGAGTCTCCGTCGCCGGCGATGTCCGCCGCGATCGCCTCCAGGCGGAGTCCGTCGCGGATCGCCTCGGCGAGATAGGGCTCGTCCTCGACGATCAGCACGCGCATCCCGTCATCGTAGGCGTGCCGGCGTATCGCGAGCGTATGTAGCGTGGAGTGATGGCGACCCGACTGCTGCTCGTGGCCGATACGCACGTCCCGAAGAGAGCCCGGTCGATTCCGGATGCCGTGCGGCGAGCGGCATCCGAGGCCGATCTGATCGTGCACGCGGGAGATTGGGTGACCGAGGCGGTGCTGGACGAGCTCCTCTCCCTCGGGCCCGTGCTGGGGGTGTGGGGGAACAACGACGGTGCCGACCTGCGCGCTCGGCTGCCTGAGATCGCGCGCGCCGAGATCGAGGGGGTCCGCGTCGCCGTGGTCCACGAGACCGGTGCCGCGACCGGTCGGGAGAGACGGATGGATGCCGCGTTCCCGGACACCGACCTGCTCGTGTTCGGGCACAGCCACATCCCGTGGGACACCTCGACACCGGCGGGTGTGCGTCTGCTGAACCCCGGATCGCCGACGGACCGCCGACGACAGCCGCGGTGCACGATGATGACTCTCACGCTGGCCGAGGGGACGATCCGCGATCTCGCCCTGCACGAGGTCGTCCGCGACTGACGGCGTATCGTCCGCGTATGCGTGACCCGATAGGGCGGGGAGACGGCCGGGGCGAGTGTCCGTAGCAGAGGCTGCACGCACGGGTGACGGACAGAGGAAGGGCGCCGCAACCGGTCTCCCGGTGCGACGCCCTTCCCCGTGCGTGCGGGCTCAGACCCGGCGGGCCGCCGACGTCAGCGGGCACTCGAACGGGTCGCGGGCGGCGAGGCCCACGCGGTTCAGGTACTGGATGACGATGCCGTACGACTGCAGCAGCGTCGTCTCGACGTAGGGCACGCCGAGGGTCTGGCAGTGCTCGATGACGATCTCGCGCGCGCGGCTCAGGTGCGGCCGCGGCATGTTCGGGAACAGGTGGTGCTCGATCTGGTAGTTCAGCCCGCCCATCAGCCAGGTGGCCCACCAGCCGCCCGAAATGTTGCGCGACGTACGCACCTGCTTGCTGAAGAAGTCGAGCTTCGCGCCGGGGGCGATCACCGCCATGCCCTTGTGGTTGGGGGCGAACGAGGCGCCCATGTACACGCCGAACACCGCCAGCTGAACGCCGAGGAAGGCGAAGGCCATGCCGAGGGGGAGGAACACGAAGACCGGGGCCACGAACACGGCGAAGCGCAGGGCGATGAGTCCGAGCTCGGTCCAGCGACCCTTGACCTCGCCGCGCGAGAGCAGATGGCGGATCGCCAGGACGTGCAGGTTGAGGCCCTCCAGCGTCAGCAGGGGGAAGAAGAGCCAGCCCTGTCGCTGGGTGATCCAGCGCTGGATGCCGCGGGCCTTGGCCGCGTCCTCGTCGAGGAACGAGATGGTGTCGATCTCGATGTCGGGGTCTTTGCCGACGCGGTTGGGGTTGGCGTGGTGACGGGTGTGCTTCGAGGCCCACCACGACTGGCTCATGCCGACGACGCCGTTGCCGATCCACAGCGCCAGACGATCGTTCGCGGGGCCCGAGGCGAAGATCTGACGGTGGTTCGCCTCGTGGGCGAGGAACGCCACCTGCGTGAACAGGATGCCGAGGGCCGCGGCGATCAGCAGCTGGAACCAGCTGTCGCCGAGGAGCACGAATCCGGCGATGCAGCCGGCGAAGGCCAGGACGAGGGCGGAGCCGACGAGAGCGTAGAACACGCGGGTGCGGACGAGGAGTCCGCTCTCGCGAACGACCTGGGACAGCTCTGTGTAGGCCTTCGCGATCGGGGGGAATTCGGTGGTGCCGGAGTAGGTCTGACGAACGGGGCCGAGACGGGACTCGACGATGGTGGAAGCGATGAAGTGCTCCTCGGTTGGGGTGACCGGAGTCGGGATCCCGGGCGGCTTTCCCGGGTCCGGCCCACCATACGTGCCGATGTATGGGGGCTCCGGTATACGTCCACATGTGCAGGAGCCTCACGGGGAATGCACATCTGCCGGACCCTCTCCGTTCACCTGCGAGCACAACGAAAGCCGGGCCGCCGCACGTGCGGCAGACCCGGCTTTCGGGGGTGATGCGGAGCTTAGAGGGGGCGGATGTTCGCCGCCTGCATGCCCTTGGGGCCCTGCTCGGCGTCGAATTCGACCTTCTGCGCTTCCGTCAGCTCCTTGAAGCCGTTGCCCTGGATCGCGCTGAAGTGCGCGAACAGGTCGGCGGAGCCGTCATCGGGAGCGATGAAGCCGTAGCCCTTTTCGGAGTTGAACCATTTCACGGTGCCAGTGGCCATCGTGTTCTTCCTTTATTCATGTTGGGCCGCATGAGCGACCGTGGGCGCCGTTCCGACGAATGCGGAGCGGACGGGGACGCCGCGACACCGAGGCGGTGCCGCGTACGCGATGCCCGTCGACGGCGGCCTGAGCCGCCCCGACGGACGTGTGGATGCCGAGGTTCTCGCCGAGCGGACCCTGGGCTTCGTAGCCCGAGGTGGCCGCGCCGACGAAACCGGCATAGTCGGATCCGGCCGTCGCGACGAAGACGTCGAGATCGGCCTGGCGCCACGACAGTGGCGAAGGGTGAAGCGAGGACACAAGAACTTTCCGCGGGAGGCAGGCGATGACCGATGTCATCGAGCGTGCCGCGCGACGAGAGAGAGGGGGATTCTGATGGTGAACGGCTCGGTGCCGTGCGCCCGACATCTCATCGATGAGGCGGGCGTCCATGAAGCAAATCCCGGAATTGATGCTTCCACGGTAGCACGGATGCCCTCGGGACACCCGGGAGATTTCCGCCGATGCCGTCAGACGGTGGACTGGGGGCATGGCATCCGGAACCGATGACTCCACGGACGACGAGCGGTGGCTCGTCATCGACGGTCGCCGGTGGCGACGCACGGATCCGGCGCTCCCACCGGAACTCGCCGACCGTCTGAGATCGCACCTCGGGCGGGCACGCTCCTCGGTGCGGACGACGAAACGCGCGGGGGACGCCGGCGGAACGGCTGACGCCCGTCGCCGCGTCGGACTCGCCAAGACGGGGCTCGGCGAGCGAGGACCGCGGTGGTGGGAAGAGGACGTGGCCTCCCGCCTCGGCCGCGCTGAGGAGGCACTCGAAGAGCTCGATCGGC
>NZ_JARHXC010000057.1:0-771 GCF_029222405.1 Microbacterium sp. Kw_RZR3
CACGCGGTGACGAGCGTCCCCATCGTCTCGCCGAGGAGCGCGCGCGTGACGTTGCCCTCGGGTTCCATCCCGAACACGCGCATGTCGATGCCGTTGTCCATGCACAGGCTGAAGGCGGTCGAGTCCACGACCTTCAGCCCCTTCTGCAGCGCGTCGTTGTACGTCAGGTGGTCGAGCTTCGTCGCGGACGGATCGAGGCGAGGATCGGCCGTGTAGACGCCGTCGACGCCGTTCTTGGCCACCAGGACCTCGACGGCCCCGATCTCGAGCGCGCGCTGCGCCGCGACCGTGTCGGTGGAGAAGTACGGCAGGCCCGCACCGGCGCCGAAGATGACGACGCGACCCTTCTCGAGGTGGCGCACGGCGCGACGCGGGATGTAGGGCTCCGCGACCTGTGTCATCGAGATGGCGGACTGCACGCGTGTGGCGGCGCCGGCCTGCTCGAGGAAGTCCTGGAGGGCGAGGGCGTTCATCACGGTCCCGAGCATGCCCATGTAGTCGGCACGGCCGCGGTCCATTCCGCGCTGGCTGAGCTCGGCGCCGCGGAAGAAGTTCCCCCCGCCCACGACGATCGCGATCTCGACACGATCGACCGCCTCGGCGATCTCTCGTGCGATCTGGCTGACCACGTCGGGGTTGACCCCGAGCTGGCCTCCGCCGAATGCCTCACCCGACAGCTTCAGGAGCACCCGGCGGCGCTTGGTCGCTTCATCGATCACGTGTCATGTCCTCTCGTTCCATCCAAACTATCTGCCTGGCGGCGGACTCGAA
>NZ_JARHXC010000058.1:0-10616 GCF_029222405.1 Microbacterium sp. Kw_RZR3
CACGTTCGGGGCAACGTTCCGGCGCCATCGACCAGCAGGTGCATCGACCGAGATTGCGAGTTCCGTTCGGTGGATGAACGTACGTCGCCGGCGCCACGCTACCGGGGCTGACGGGGTGCGAACACCCATCACGGAGGGGAGCTATACCTGCATCCTGGGGATTTCACCCTGTGGCGCGGCACGCGCGCGCGAACGACGAACCGCCCCGTCCGGAGACGGGGCGGCTCTTCGAGAACGCGGGTTACTCGCCGCGCGAGATCGCGATCATCTCGTCGCGCGGAACGACCTTGATGCGGGCGCGCTCGTGCGGCGCGCCGAGGGCGATCTCATGCTCGTCGAGGCGATGCCAGCCGTCGAGGTCGGTCCACCGGACGCCGCGCTCCTCGAGCAGGGCGGGGATCGCCTCTTCCTCGGGGTGCGCGGGACGCCACCACTCGCTCTGGTCGTTGATGACGTGGCGCACCGTCTCCATGGCATCCGACTTCGTGTGTCCGATGAGGCCGACGGGGCCGCGCTTGATCCAGCCCGTCGCGTAGACGCCGGGGATGCGCTCGTTCGACTCGGCCGACAGCACCTGGCCCTCGTGGTTGGGGATCACGCCGTGGCGCTCGTCGAACGGGATGTCCTTCAGCGGAGAACCGAAGTAGCCGACCGCGCGGTAGATCGCCTGGATCGGCACTTCGCGGATCTCGCCGGTGCCGACGACGCCGCCCTCGGCGTCGGGCCTCGTGCGCTCGTACCGGAATGCGGCGACGCGGCCCTCGGCATCCTTCACGACCTCGACGGGCTTGGCCCAGAAGTGCAGGTGCAGGCGACGCGATGCCTCTCCCCCGGCGTTGTTCACGCCCGGGCGGGTGCGCCACTCTTGCAGCACACGGTCGATGACCTTGACCTGCTTGTTCGTCTGGATCGCGGCGAGCGAGGCCTCGTCGTAGTCGAAGTCCTCGTCGTAGACGACCATGTCGACGTCGCGCAGCTCGCCGAGCTCACGGAGCTCGAGCGGGGTGAACTTCACCTGCGCGGGACCGCGGCGGCCGAAGACGTGGACGTCGGTGACGGGCGAGGCCTTCAGCCCCTGGTACACGTTGTCGGGAACCTCGGTGGGCAGCAGGTCGTCGGCGTGCTTGGCGAGCATGCGCGTGATGTCGAGGGCGACGTTGCCGTTGCCGATGACGGCGACCGACTCGGCCTCGAGCGGCCACTCGCGCGGCACGTCGGGGTGACCGTCGAACCAGCTGACGAAGTCGGCCGCGCCGTACGAGCCGTGCGCGTCGATGCCCGGGATGTCCAGGTCGGCGTCGCGGATCGCGCCGGTCGAGAAGATCACCGCGTTGTAGTGCTGCTTGAGGTCGTCGAGCGTGATGTCCTCGCCGAAGCGGACGTTGCCGAAGATGCGGATGTCGCCGCGGTCGAGCACCTCGCGCAGCGCCGTGATGACGCCCTTGATGCGCGGGTGGTCGGGGGCCACGCCGTAACGGACCAGACCGTAGGGAGCCGGAAGCTGCTCGAACAGGTCGATCGAGACGTCGAACTGACGCTCGGCTTTCAGCAGGATGTCGGCGGCGTAGATGCCGGCGGGGCCGGCTCCGACGATGGCGAGGCGCAGCTTCGTCATGGGGTCCTCTCGATCGGGATCGGGGGGTGGTGGAAAAGTCAGGCCGAGCGATCGGCGACCGCGCGGGCGAAGCGCGTCAGCGCCTCGCGCACGGCGCCGTCGGGCAGCGGCGCGAGGGCGTCGATCGCCTCTTGCGACCATTGGTGCGCGAGGCGGAGCGTCTCGTGCGTCGTGTCGTGATCGCGCAGCTCGGCGAGCGGAGCGTCGAGGATCGCCGGGTCGGCGCCGGCCACGATGCGCTCCTGCCCCTCGTCGATGCGCGTGCGCAGATCGGCGGACGCGGCGTCGGAGCGGTGCCCGAGCAGCAGGTACGGCATCGTCGGCACGCCCGCGCGCAGGTCGGTGCCGGGCACCTTGCCCGTTTCGGACGCGTCCGGCGAGAGGTCGATCACATCGTCGAGAAGCTGGAAAGCGACGCCCGCCTTCTCGCCGAAGACCACCATGGGCTCTTCGAACTCTTCGGGGGCGCCGGAGTAGATGACGCCGCACTGCGCAGCCGCGGCGATGAGCGAACCGGTCTTGTCGGCAAGCACCTTCAGGTAGAAGTCGACGGGCTCGTCGCCCTCCGCAGGGCCCACGGTCTCATGCATCTGCCCGAGCACGAGCCGCTCGAAGGTGTCAGCCTGGAGCTGGATGGCCCGCTCGCCGCGCCGGGCCATGAGCTGGCTCGCGCGAGAGAACAGCAGGTCACCGGTGAGGATCGCGATGTTGTTGCCCCACACCGTCTGGGCGCTCGGCACCCCGCGGCGCTTGTCGGCACCGTCCATGACGTCGTCGTGGTACAGCGAGCCGAGGTGCGTCAGCTCGAGAGCAGTGGCGACCTCGATGACCTCGGGCGTCGTTCCGCGCCCGAGTTGCGCCGTGAGGATCGCCAGCATCGGCCGGACGCGCTTGCCACCGGCCTCGTACAGGTACCGGGCGGTGACGTCGGCGAGGCGATCGGCGCTGCGCACCTCTTCTTCGAGCGTGCCCTCGACGCGCGCGAGACCCGCCTCGACGGTCGACAGCAGGGTGCGCGAACGCAGTCCGGCGAAGATGCGGTCACTCAGGCCCAGCTTGCCCGACAGGCGGGTGCTGGCCGCGGGCAGTCTCGGGGTCACGGTTTCAGCCTATCCTGGCGCGCTCGCGCCGTCCCTCGGCTATCTCGACGGTTGACAGGCTTCGGCGGAGCGAGGTCGGACGTGCGGCGGTCGGTCGCGTCGCGCGCATCACGCGGGACGGATGCCGCGATGCAGAGCGACGATGCCGAACGACAGGTTGCGGTAGGCCACGGCATCCCAGCCCGCGTCGCGCATCCAGCTGGCGAGCGTCGGCTGGTCGGGCCAGTCGCGAATGGACTCGTTGAGGTAGTCGTATGCCTCGGCGTTCGAGCTGACCGCGCGTGCGGCGATCGGCAGGACGCGGTCGTTGTAGAAGCGGTAGAGGCCGTTGAACGCGCGGGACGGCGGGTGCGAGAACTCGCACACCACGATCCGGCCACCGGGACGGGT
This sequence comes from Microbacterium sp. Kw_RZR3, assembly GCF_029222405.1. Taxonomy (NCBI): domain Bacteria; kingdom Bacillati; phylum Actinomycetota; class Actinomycetes; order Micrococcales; family Microbacteriaceae; genus Microbacterium; species Microbacterium sp. Kw_RZR3. The sequence continues at coordinate 3,106 of NZ_JARHXC010000058.1, forward strand.
CACCCGGAGCAGCTCGCGCAGAGCGCGCCGCGGATCATTGACGTTGCGCAGCCCGAACGACATCGTGACCGCGTCGAACTCCTCGTCGTGGAACGGCAGGTCGGTGGCATCCGCCTGCACGAACTCGAGGTTCGGCACGTTTCCGTGACGACGGCGTCCCTCGGCGATCATCCCTCTCGAGAAGTCCGCCGCGACGACGTGCGCACCGCTGGGGACGAACGCCATCGACGAGGTCCCGGTGCCCGCGGCGAGATCGAGGATGCGCTCGCCCCGCTTCGGCGCGACGGCCCGCAGGGTCGCGGCGCGCCAGAAGCGGTCGTTGCCGAGACTCAGCACCGTGTTGGTGCGGTCGTAGGCGGGGGCCACCTGGTCGAACATCCCGCTGACACGCTGCGGGTCCTTGCCGAGGTCGGCGCGGTTGGGGTCGCTGCTCACCCGTCGAGTCTAGGCGGGCGGACGCGCCGGGTCTTCGGGGCTTGCGAGCGCGGCCAGACGCGTGAGCCACGGGCCGGTGACGGCGTCCGAGAACGGCGCGATGCCCTCGCGCACGCGGTGCTCGAGCTCGACGGCGGTGGCCTCGAGGTGCGCGACGATGTCGCCGGGATAGCCGTACTGCACGCGGTGCTCGTCCCATTCGTCGCGATCGTCGATCCACGTGCCGCGACCGTCGGTGCGGCGGACGACGTCGAGATCCATGTCGATGCCGCCGGGCACCCCGTCGTCGCTCCACCGGACGTCCCACGCGAGGTCGATGTACACGGCCACCGGGTGCGGGGCGGCGTTGTGGGTGAAGGCCCAGTCACCGCTCGGGGGAACCAGCGTGACGTTGGGCTGGCGGCACACGAACTCGGCCCCGGGGCGGGCGCTGCGCCAGCCCACCTGCTGGCCGAACCAATCGCCCCAGTCGTCGGAGCCGAGGTAGACGCTGTCTTGCACCCAGTGGGGCGAACCGTCCCACTTGCGCCAGCGGAACATCAGGCGCGTGCCGGGAGCGGGACGGGAGGACATGTCGCGAGTCTAAAACGGGCCACCGACAGCCGGGCGCATCCCGCGGCACAGCGCGCCCCCGACACAACCGGCGACCCGCGGTCTCACGCGGTCAGCGGCGACGAGCCCGCAGATCTCCTGCGTTATGTCGACGGCGAACGGATGCCGAGAGCCCCGCCGAGAGCGGGTCTACGCTCGAGAACGTGATCGAACCCGCGGATGACGCCGTGCCGCGCCTGCGCGTGGTGACGCGCGAGCTGCCCCCGATGGACGATGTGCTCGCGTACACCACCCCCTACGACCCGCTCTTCTGGAGTCGTCGCGGGGAGTCCCTCGCCGCGTTCGGTGACCTGCTCACCCTGCGCTATCACGGCGCACGCCCGGGCGACGCGAGCGTCGCCGACCGGTGGCGCGCGATCGCGGCGGCCGCCGAGGTCGACGACCCCGTGCAGCTCCCCGGCACGGGACTCGTGGCGTTCGGATCGTTCGTCTTCGACCCCCGCTCCGAGCGCGAGAGCGTGCTGCGCGTCCCCGGAACGATCGTCGGCCGCCACAGCGGGCGTGCGTGGGTCACGCGTCTCGCGTTCGACGACACCCCCGACGAGCCCGAACCCGAGCTGCCACCCCGGTCCCCGTTCGGACCGCACTGGTCGGCGACCCTCGGCCCGGGCCGCCAGACCGCCGAGGCGTATCAGGATGCCGTCCGCCTCGGCGTCGAGGCGATCCACGCCGGCGAGGTGGGCAAGGTCGTCCTCGCGCGCGACATCGCCGGAACCATTCCCGCGGGCTCCGACCTCCGCCGTCTCGTGCGGTCGCTGCACGAGGGGTATCCGGACTGCTGGATCTTCGCGGTCGACGGGCTGATCGGCGCGAGTCCCGAAACCCTCGTGACCGTGTCGGGCGGAACGGTGACCGCGCGCGTCCTCGCCGGGACCGTGGCCCGCGGAGCCGACGCCGACACCGATGCCGCGGCATCCCTCGCTCTGTCCCAGAGCACGAAGGACCACGAGGAGCACCGGTTCGCCGTGCAGAGCGTGCTCACGGCGCTCCGTCCGCACACCTCGGCGCTCGCGGCGGCCGAGCAGCCCTTCACCCTCAAGCTGCCCAACGTGTGGCACCTCGCCACCGACGTCGAGGGCGTGCTCAGCGAGGCGGCGTCGTCGCTCGATCTCGTGGGCGTGCTGCACCCCACCGCGGCCGTGGCGGGAACGCCGACGAACGCGGCGATCGACGTGATCCGCCGCCTCGAGCCGTTCGACCGTGGGCGCTACGCCGGGGCCGTCGGCTGGATCGGCGCCTCGGGCGACGGCGAGTGGGCGATCGCGCTGCGGTGCGCCCAGATCGATCGCGCCGAGCCCTCGTCCCCGACCGCGCCGATCACCGCCTACGCGGGGGCGGGGATCGTCGCGGACAGCATCCCGGAGTCGGAGCTGCTCGAGACGCGCGTGAAGTTCCGGCCCATCGTGGACGCACTCGCCTGAGCCGGGTTCCGGGTCAGGATGCCGCGAGGCGGCGCTTCTCTTCGTCGACGTCGTAATCGGCCGCCGGCCACCGCGGGTCGATGTCGGTGAGGGCGTCGATGAGCAGGCGCTGCACCGCTAAGCGCGCGTACCACTTCCGGTCGGCGGGGATCACGTGCCACGGCGCGAGCGGCGTCGACGTGCGCTCGATCGCCGCCTGGTAGGCGTCCATGTAGTCGTCCCAGAGCTCGCGCTCGTCGACGTCGGACGGGTTGTACTTCCAGTGCTTGTCGGGCCGCTCGAGACGCTCGGCGAGACGCGCGCGCTGCTCGTCCTTCGAGATGTGCAGCATGACCTTGACGAGCCGGATGCCGAGATCCGCCGCCTCGGCCTCGAATCCGACGATCGCACCGTACCGGCGTTCGATCTCGTCCGCCGGGGCGAGCTGGCGGACACGACCGATCAGCACGTCTTCGTAGTGTGAGCGATCGAAGACGCCGATCCGGCCGGCATCCGGAAGCCGCTTACGGATGCGCCACAGGAAATCGTGCGAGAGCTCTTCGGCGGTCGGTTTCTTGAACGACGCGAGCTCGACACCCTGAGGGTCGACGGAGCCGACGACGTGTCGCACGATGCCGCCCTTGCCGGCGGTGTCCATGGCCTGCAGCACGAGCAGGACGGAACCGGTCGCCGTGCCGGCGACACTCTGGGCGAACAGACGCTCTTGCAGACCCGAGAGCGGGGCGATCCCGGCCTCGAGATCGGCTTGGCCGTCGGCCTTCTTCCCGTCATACCCGGGGGTGGCTCGGGTGTCGATGTCGGCGAGGCGGAATCCCGGGGCGACGCTCAACGCCTCGGACGCGGGAACCGACCATCTTTCGCTCGTGCTCATCCCGTCATCGTGGCGCGAACCACCGACATCGCGCCACGCCTTGACGCGAAGGCGATCCTGCGAGGGGTCAGCGCGGCAGGAGCTCAGCGCGGCAGCGGGACCTCGATCAGCTGCCGCCCGCCGCCCGGGGCCGTGAGCACCTGGTCGAGGGCGACGCGCGTGGTGACGCGGTGGTACTCCCAGCCGAACGCGAGGGCGAGCTGTTCGAGGCGTGCCGTCTGCGGGGTGTACTGGACGCGTTCCATCGCGTCGGCACCGGCCACGGCGGCGACCTCGAGGCCGTCGAAGATCGTGCCCCCGCCGTCGTTGCCGACGACGACCTGCAGGCGGGGCTCCTCCTCGCCCGGGGGCAGCAGGAGCGCGCCGAGATCGTGGAGGAACGCGAGGTCGCCCAGCAGCACGCGGGTCACGCCGGGGCGCTCCTCGATCTGACTCGCCAGCGCGATCCCGGTGGCCGTGGCGATCGTACCGTCGATGCCGGCGAGTCCGCGATTCGCATGCACCGACACCTTCTTGCCGCTCAGCAGCTCGTCGGCGACGCGCACCAGGCGGGACGATCCGAACATCAGCCGATCGTGCGGCCACGTCGCCCGCCACAGCGCATCCACCAGAGCGGCGCGGTCGAGCGGGGCGCGGATGACCTCGACCTCGGCGTTGATAGCACCGAGGCGTTCGTGCGGCACGGCCGAGGCGAGACCGTCGGCGTCCGGGGCGGGCGGAGACAGGTCGACCGCCGCCTCGCGCGACGCGCGCATCCACGCGCCGAGCCACGCGCGGTCGATCTCGCCGCCCGCGACGCGGATGGCATCCACTCCCTGGGTCGTCCCGTTGAGGTTGACCGGCTCGCCGGGCCCGCGCACCGCGATCACCTCGACGTCTTCGCGTCCGAGGAGTGTCGCGACCTCGCGGCTGAGGGTTGGATGACCGAGCACCACCGCGCGCTCGATGCGGCCGCCGAGCTCGGGGTCACGCAGCAGCGCGCGATACCCGTGCACGACCTGGCGCCCGAACCGTGCCCCGCTGACGATCTCGGCCACGAGCGGGAAGCCGCCGCGGTGAGCGAGCTCTTCGGCGGCCGGCCCGGCGTCGGCACCGGCGACGACGATCGTGCGCGGGCCGAGCTCGAGCGGGAACGCGGCCTCGGTCTCGGGGGCGACGTCCGCGACCCCGATGCCGCCTCCGCCCTGGTAAAGAGCACCGGATGCCTCGGCCTCGCCGTCGCTCTCGAGGTCGACGGGCGGGGCCACCGGCCGCGCGGTGGCGCGCTCGAGCAGCCACTCCGGAGCGGCGCCCGCGAGCGGTTCACGCAGCGGAACATTGAGGTGGACCGGGCCCGCCGCGCGCGCTCCTTCGCCGAGGGAAGCGGCGAGCGCCGTCGCGGCGACCGCGTCGAACTCGGCGGTCTGTTCGGCGGTGCCGTCGTGGTCGACGGCCTCGGGGACGGGAAGGTCGGCCTCGAAGCGTGCGGCCGCGCGGAACAGCCCGGGCTGGCGGGTGGTCTGGTTCGCGCCGACGCCGCGGAGCTCGGGTGGACGGTCGGCCGTGAGCAGGAGGAGCGGCACACCGGCGTGGTGGGCTTCGAGGGCCGCGGGCAGCAGGTTGGCGACCGCGGTGCCGGAGGTGCAGACGACGACGGCGGGCATGCCGGTCTCGCGGCCGACGCCGAGCGCGGTGAATCCGGCCACGCGTTCGTCGATGCGCACGTGCAGGTGCACGAGGCCCGCCCGCTCGAGGTCGGCTGCCACGAGGGCCAGGGCCTGAGAGCGCGAACCGGGGCTGACGACCACGTGCCGGACCCCGCGGGCGACGAGGCCGGCGAGGAGGGCGGATGCCGCGTCGGTCGCGGGCACCGCGGCGCGCTCGATGGGCGTGCTCACGGGTCAGCTGACGGCGCCGCGCTGTCCGCGGGCATCGTCGTCGCCGGGGTCGTCCCGGGTCTCCGGGCGTGCATCGCGCGGGTCGTCGGCTTCGGAGTCGAGCTGTGCCAGCTCTTCTTCGAGGCGGCGGATGCGCTCGTCCTGGTCGGCGCGGGCGGCGGACGAGAGGCGTCCCAAGAACTCGGGGTCGTCGTCCGGCGCGCGCCGCAGCGCGGGGGCACCCGCGCGACCGCGGCCGACGAGGAACCACAGGATGCCGCCGAGCACGGGCAGCAGGATGACGATGACCATCCAGGCGCCCTTGCTGACCCCGCGGTGTCGCGTCGCGGGCTGCACCGCGCAGTCGACGATCGTGTAGACCCAGAAGGCGGTCGCCACGAGCGCCAGTACCAGAAGCAGCCGTGCCATGGACCGATTCTACGTGCGTCGGCTGGACACGGGCCGGGCGCCGCCGAGCCCGTGCCCCGCCGTAGAATGGGAGAATGCGTGCTCGCTCGGCCCTCGTCTACACGGTCCTGCGATTGCTCGCGTTCCTCGTGCCGCTCGGCATCCTGCTGCTGTTCCCGGTGTTCCAAGAACTCCCCTGGCTCGCCGCCGTCTTCGCCGCGTTGATCGGGCTCAGCCTCTCGCTGCTCTTCCTCCGCCGCCCGCTCGACCAGGTGACCGGCGGACTCGCCGAACGTCGCGCCGCTCGCGCCACGGCGGGTCGCCGCTCGGGTGCCGAAGCCGACGCCGATGCGGAGGACGCGGTCGTCGACGCCGCGTCGCCCGAGACCGACGCGGCGGCAGAACCGACGAAGCCCGACGCGTCCGAGCGCTGAGCCCCGCCCGGCTCCGCTGCTCGCACGAAGCCCGACGCGTCCGGCCGATGAGCCCCGTCCCGGCTCCTCGACTCAGGCGACGAAGGCCCAGAACAGCAGTGCGCCGTACGCCACTGACGTGAAACTCGTGACCTGCAGCGCGGTGATCAGCTCGCGCGGCGTGCGGTAGGTCCACACGATCAGCACGGACGACAGCGCGCCGAGAAGGGCGATCAGCGTCAGCCAGGCGACGGGGTAGAACAGGGCGAGGAACGCCGAGATCCCGAACGGGACGAGCACGAACACCGTGAACAGCACCTGCGTCGCGCGGCGACCGATCAGCACCGAGAGCGTGCGCTTGCCGGCGAGACGGTCCTGATCGATGTCGCGCAGGTTGTTGGCCAGCAGCACCGCGCACGCGAGGAGCCCCGCAGCCACCGCGCCGAACCACGCCTCCTGCGGGATCTCCTGCACCTGCACCCAGGTGGTGCCGAGGGTCGCGACCAGGCCGAAGAACACGAAGACGAACAGCTCGCCCATCGCGTTGTACCCGTAGGGACGCTTGCCTCCCGTGTAGAACCAGGCGGCCACGATGCACGCCGCGCCGACCGCGATCAGCCACCACTGGCCCGTGCGCACGACGATCGCGAGGCCCACGAGCGCGGCGAGCGCGAAGAACGCGAGCGCGACGATCAGCACGGTGCGCGGCTTCGCCTTCTTGCCGCCGGTCAGACGCCCGGGTCCCACGCGGACGTCATCGGTCCCGCGGATGCCGTCGCTGTAGTCGTTCGCGTAGTTCACGCCGATCTGGAGCGCGAACGCGACCGCGAGACACGCGAGGGCGATCACCCCGTGGAGCTGGTCGTCGACCAGCGTCGCGGCTCCCGTGCCGATCAGCACCGGAGTGATCGCGAGCGGCAGCGTCCGCAGCCGAGCGGCGGCGATCCAGTCGCGCGCGGTGGCGGGGATCACGGCCTGCGGCGCCCCGCTCTTGTGCTTCTGCGGATTGCCGCGCGGACGACGCTTCGGGGCGGGACGCGAACGCTTACGAGACTGTGCTGCCACGGAGGGTCATCCTAAGCCCGCGCCACCGAACCGCCGCGCCAACGCCGCCCGGTCGGGCTTGCCCGACGACAGAGTCGGCAGCTCGTCGACCGCGATGACACGCGCCGGTCGCGCCACCGGCCCCACCTGGTCGGCTACGGCGTCACGCACGCGAGCGAGCGTGTCGGCCTCGGCGTCGGGCGCGAGCCGCGGGACGATCACCGCGGACCCCTGCCCCCAGGTGGCATCCGGGATCGCGATGACCACCGCCGATTCCAGACCCCGGATGCCGCGCACCGCCGCCTCGACCCGGTCGAGCGACACGTTGACCCCGCCCGAGACGATGACGTTGTCGAGACGGCCGGTCACGCGCAGCACGCCGTCGACGAGCTCTCCCCCGTCGCCCGTGCGGTACCACCGCCGGCCGGCCTCGTCGGTCGGGAAGACGGAT
>NZ_JARHXC010000059.1:0-11579 GCF_029222405.1 Microbacterium sp. Kw_RZR3
CACTCAACGGGGGCGCTTGGGCGCCGCGCCCGCGCGGGCGGGAGACCCGTCAGACGTGGAAGACCGCGTGCACGTCGCCGCCGAGAGCCTCGCGGCCGCCGAGGCCGTCGATCTCGAGCAGCGTCGCGACGCCGATGACCTCGCCGCCCACAGCCTCGAGCAGCTCGCGCCCCGCGCTGAGCGTGCCGCCCGTGGCGAGCACGTCGTCGAGCAGCAGCACGCGCGCGCCGGCGGCGTTGTCGTCGTGCATCTCGATCGTCGCCGAGCCGTACTCGAGGTCGTACTCGACCGCCGCGGCGGGCCGGGGCAGCTTCCCGGCCTTGCGGATCGGCATGAGCCCGACGTTCGCGGCGATGGCCGCGGCCCCCGCGAGGAGGAAGCCGCGCGCCTCGACTCCCGCAACGGCGTCGAACCGGCCCGCGAAGGGCTCGACGAGCGCCTCGACGACGGTGCGCAGGGCCGCGGCATCCGTCAGCAGGGGCGTGATGTCGCGGAACATGATCCCGGGCTTGGGGTAGTCGGGGATGCTGGTGATCAGCGATTCAGCACGGGCGAGGGCGGAGGCGTCGGGCACCGCCCCAGCCTAATCGCGCCCTCGCGCCTCCGCCCTCGCGCTTTCCCCCGTTGAGTGTCCAAAACACCCGGACGAATTTCGGAACCGTCCGGGTGTTTTGGGCACTCACGCGGGGAACGGGTGCGGGGGTGCGCTTGACGCCGATGTAAGCGCTTGCAGTACGGTGTACCGCATGACTTTCACGCAGCAGGACTCGCGCCCCGAACTCGCGTCCGCACCCGGCTCGGAGTGGTGGCGCACCGCCGTCATCTACCAGATCTACCCGCGCTCCTTCGCCGACGCCTCGGGCGACGGCCTCGGCGACCTGCCCGGCGTCACCGCGCACCTCGACGACCTGAAGCAGCTGGGGGTGGATGCCATCTGGCTCAGCCCCTTCCAGCGGTCGCCGCAGAAGGACGCGGGCTACGACGTCGCCGACTACCGCGACGTCGACCCGATCTTCGGCACCCTGGACGACTTCGACGCGATGCTCGCGGGCGCCCACGAGCGCGGCATCCGGGTCATCGTCGACCTCGTGCCGAACCACTCGAGCGATCAGCACGTGTGGTTCCAGGAGGCTCTGAAGGCCGCGCCCGGCAGCCCGGAGCGGGCGCGGTACATCTTCCGCGACGGCAAGGGTGAGAACGGGGAGCTGCCCCCGAACAACTGGGAGAGCGTGTTCGGCGGCGGCATGTGGAAGCGCGTGACCGAGGCCGACGGCACGCCGGGCCAGTGGTACCTGCACATCTTCGACGAGAGCCAACCCGACTTCGACTGGACCAACCCCGAGGTGCGTGCGGAGTTCCGCGACATCCTGCGCTTCTGGCTCGACCGCGGGGTCGACGGCTTCCGCGTCGACGTCGCGCACGGCCTCATCAAGGCCGAGGGTCTCCCCGACTTCACGCCCGACCCCGACGCGGGCTCCATGGGCGGCGACGCCGAAGAGGTGCCGTACTGGGGTCAGCCCGGCGTGCACGAGGTGTGGCGCGAGTGGCACGAGGTGCTCGCGGAGTACGCCGGCGACCGCGCTCTGTGCGCCGAGGCGTGGCTCCCCACCGTCGCGCAGACCGCGCTGTGGGTGCGGCCCGACGAGATGCACCAGGCGTTCAACTTCCACTACCTCGAGACGACCTGGGATGCCGCGGCTCTCCGCGACGTGATCTCGGAGTCGCTCGAGGAGTACGCCGCCGTGGGCGCCCCCAGCACCTGGGTGCTGTCGAACCACGACGTCGTGCGCCACGCCTCGCGCCTCGCGCTGACGGCGGAGAACCCGCAGGGGGCGGGTATCGGACCGAAGTCGCCCGGCCAGCCCGACCCCGTGAAGGGCCTGCAGCGCGCCCGCGCCGCGACCTCGCTCATGCTCGCGCTCCCCGGCTCGTCGTACCTGTACCAGGGCGAGGAGCTGGGCCTCCCCGAAGTCATCGATCTGCCCGACGACGCCCGTCAGGACCCGACGTGGTTCCGCACGAACGGCGAGCGCTACGGCCGCGACGGCTGCCGCGTGCCGATCCCGTGGACCGCCGACGCGCCCGCCTACGGCTTCAACACCACGGGCGAGTCGTGGCTCCCCCAGCCCGCGGAGTGGGCCGCGCTCGCGCGCGACGTGCAGGTCGACGACCCCGCCTCGACCCTGTCGCTGTACCGCTCGCTGCTCGCTGCTCGTCGCGCACGCAACCTCGGCGCCGGCGCTCTCGACTGGCTCGACGGGTACGGCGACGACGTCGTGGCGTTCCGCAACGGATCGCTCACCGTCATCGCCAACCTCGGCGACGAGCCGGTCGAGCTGCCCGCGGGGGAGGTCCTCGTGGCGAGCGGCCCCCTCGACGGAAACGTGCTGCCGACCGACACGACCGTCTGGATCGCGGCGGCGTAAGCCGCGGCATCCGGAATCGCGAGACCGTGGCCGGTATCGACGACGTCGCCCGCCGGGCGGGAGTGTCGACGGCCACGGTCTCGCGCGCGTTGAGCGGGCGCGGTCCGGTGTCGACCGCGACGCGCGATCGCGTGCTCGCTGCCGCCGAGGAACTCGGGTACGTCGTCTCGGCGGCGGCGTCGAGCCTCGCGACCGGGCGGGCGCGCGCGGTCGGTGTCGTCGTGCCGTTCCTGGACCGGTGGTTCTTCAGCACCGTGCTCGCCGGCATCTCCGACGCGCTCGTGCGCGAGGGCTACGACATCACGCTCTACAGCGTGAGCGCCGACCCCGCGGAACGTCGCCGTGTATTCGAGGACCACCTCCGCCGCAGGCGCATCGACGCCGTCATCACCATCGCGATCGAGATGGATGCCGCCGAGTCGGCGCTGCTTCGCACCCTCGGCGTGCCGGTGGTCTCGATCGGCGGTCCGAACCCGTTACTGACGACGCTCACGGTCGACGACCGGGCCGTCGGACGACTCGCGACCGAGCACCTCATCGCTCTCGGACACCGCCGCGTCACCCACATCGGCGCCGACACGACGACCAACGCGGCATCGTCGGTTCCCGCACTCCGCCGCCTCGGTTTCACCGAGACGATGGATGCCATCGGCGCCGACGCCGTGTTCGAGCCGGCCGACTTCACCATCGAGGGCGGTTCCGCAGCCGCGACCCGCACGCTGAGCGGCGAAGTCCCGCCCACCGCGATCTTCGCGGCATCCGACGAGATGGCCATCGGCGCGATCCTCGCCGCGCGCGAGCTCGGCCTGCGGATTCCCGCCGACGTGTCGATCATCGGCGTCGACGGACACGAGCTCGGCCGCTGGTTCGGCCTCACGACCGTCGATCAGTTCGCGCGCGGTCAGGGAGGGCGCGCGGCCGAGGCGGCACTCGCCGAGCTCGACGGGGCGGACCCGGCCCCGGGGCTCGGCACCCTGCCGTTCGAGCTGGTCGACCGCGGCTCGACGGGGTCGCCGGCACGCTGAAGACGCGCGTCCGCCAGCCCGTCGGAGGGGCCCCACCGTTGTCGCGAGCCCACCTCTGCGACAACGGCGGGCGCTGGAGGCACCGGCACGAACCCGATGCCGGCGCGAGTGGACGTCAGCGGCGAGAGATATCCGTCTCAGAACGAGCCGTAGCGCTGGCGCGGGTCGACGAGGTCGAATCCCGGCGCGACCGGCACGGCGGTGCCGTCGTCCCAGATCTCCTGACGGCGCAGACGACCATGGTGCTCGCTGTGGCGCTGCATGAGCTCGATGACGTTGCCGTCGGGGTCGGCGATGTACACCTGCTCCACATAGTCATCGCGCACACGGTAGCCCCCGACCCTCTCGATCCCGCGCTCTCGGAGCCGGTCGACGTATACGCGGACGTCTTCGACCATGAGCGCGTAGTGAGTCACGAGCCCGGTGCGAAGTTCGTCGGTGCTCCAGCTCGGCGCGTGGCTTGCGAGGTGTCCGGCACGGCCCTCCTGCACGACATGCACCTCGGCGGTGCCGATCGAGAAATACGCGCCCTTGAAGACGAAATCGCGCGGGCGCACGTCTTCGACGGCTCCCATCACATCGACGTAGAACTCGCGAGCGACATCGAGGTCGGCGACGACGATGCACACGTGATGAAGGGCGGGGGCCGGGGATGCGGTCTCGGAAATCATCATTGATCCTCTCTGTGGAGATCACCATGGTGAGGCGCGCAGGGGAGGCAGCCGACGTCCGTCGCTCATTCGCGCCCGATTGCGGTCATCTGTTCGTCTTCGGCCCGGAACCGTGACATGCCCTAGGCGAGATGGGCAGCGGTGGGTTCACTGGGCATCCCTCACGCAAAGGAGCGTCCGTGCCTCTCATCGCAGCCCTTATCGCCATCGTGGCGAGCATCGTGGTGCTACTCGTCCTCATCGTCCGGATGCGGATCCATCCGTTCATCGCGATGTCGGTCGTCGCCATCGTCCTCGGCCTGATCTTCCAGGTCCCTCTGGTGGACGTCCCAGGCAGCGACCCCTTGCAGCCGGGTATCTTCACCGTGCTCCTGACCGCCCTGAACAAGAGCACCGCCCACATCCTCATCCTGGTCGGCCTGGGCTGCATCATCGGCGAGATCATCGCTCGGTCCGGCGGAAGCGAGATCCTCGGCCGAAAGCTGCTTCAGCTCACGGGCCCCCGACGCGGGGTTCTGGCGATGGCTCTCGCCGGGCTCCTCGTCGGCAGCACGATCTTCTTCGACACCGCCGTCATCCTCCTCGCGCCGGTGGCGATCGCCGTCGCGCGTCAGGCGGGTCGCCACGTCGCCGTGATGGCGGTGCCGATGGCGGTCGCCGTTCTCGCCGTGCACGCGATTATCCCGCCGCACCCGGGGGCGGTCGCTGTCGCCGTCGCCCTCGGCACGGACTACGGGCTGCTGATCGCGCTTGGCATGGTGTGCATGCTGCCGGGTGCCACCCTCGGGTGCTGGTGGGCGTACCGTCGCGCGACGCGGCTCGAGCAGCGCGGCGTCCTCGTCGCCGAGGCGACCACCGACGACGACGCTCCGTCCAGCGGGAGCGTCAGCGGCGCGGCCAGCGGCCGACCCGCGACGAACCTGACGGTGCCGGTTCGCACGGCGACGGCGGCACAGACCGACGTCGTCCCCGGCATCCTCGCGAAGCTGCTCACGGTGCTGCTGCTGCCGGTGGTCCTCATCCTGGTTGCGACCTTGGTCAGCCAGTTCCTGCCGGGCGTGCACAACGTGGTCACCGACGCCCTGCGGTTCATCGGTGTCCCCGAGATCGCGCTCATCATCACGACGATCGTGGCGTATTTCACGCTGCTCTCCCGCGCCCAGCGCCGCGTCAGCGGCATGACCGAGGTCGGACGTGTGGGGCTGCGGCCGGTCGGGGAGATCGTGCTGTCCACCGGCGGTGGCATCGCCTTCGGTGGCATCATCGCGGCGACCGGCATCGGGCAGTCGCTGGTGAATGCGCTGAGCAACGCCAACATGCCGATCGTCATCTTCGGCTTCCTGCTCGCCCTCGTGCTGCGCGCCACCCTCGGAACCACGACGGCAGCGGTCACGACCGTAGCGACCCTGTTGGCGGGATCGATCGATCTCACGGCCTACGGCCCCCTCCACGTCGCCCTCCTGACCGTGGCGATCTGCGCCGGCGGCGTCTGCCTCTCGCACGTGAACGACGCCGGTTTCTGGGTGTTGTCGCGCTACTTCACGATCTCCGAGCTGGTCATGCTGCAGACGTGGACGGTGGCGGTGACGATCATGGGCGTCGTGTGCGGTGCTCTCGCGACGACCCTGTGGGTCATCATTCCGTTGACGAGCTGAGGAGCTCACCCAGGATCGCGCGCGCCGTGGTCTCGTCGGTCACCAGATCGGTGACAAGTCCCGACGCGACCGCGGCTCGTGCGATCGGCGCTTTCTCCGGGGTCCAGACCAGAAGGACTCGGCGTGAGACGCGTCGTAGCTCGGTCGGGCTCGCGCCGACGCGCACGGCGTCCACAACGGACGGGACCTCTCGCCCCCGTGGGTCGAAAAAGACACCGAGGCAGTGGCCGACGGCTCCGGCCGCCGCAGCTTCCGACAGGAGCTGCCGAGAAACCGGCGCATGAACCCCGGTCCCGTCGAACCGCCGCATCGAACCGGCTCCGAAGAGGGCGGCGTCGGCCTGGACCGCGCTCTCGATGGCCGCCCGGATGCGGGATCGAGCTGCGGCGGAGAAGTCCCGCTCCTCCAGCCGCCGGATGAACGGGGCGGGAATGGGTCGGTGGACGGCTCCAACCTTCTTGGAGACGTCGCCACCGGCCACCGTGCCGGCCCTACGGTCGCTCGACCCGAGGAGTTCGGCGACGAACGCCAGATCGGGAAGCAGGTGGGCGGCCTGCACCAGCGGAGCCGTCGTCCGACTGGAGGCGATGGCGAGGGTTCCACCGGCGGGGAGGTGCCCCGCGAGAACCGCGGCCGCGTGCATCCCCAGACGCCGCCGATGGGCGGCGTCGCCCCGCCGCAGAGCAGGCATCACGCGGCAGGCCTGCAACTCGGTGGCAGCGCGTTGCCCACTGGCCCGAAGGGCGGCCAGGAGCTCTCGTTCCCGTCCCCGTTCGCGATCGACGGGGGCACCGACATCGAAGCGGACCACCCCGCGCCGTCGTGCTTCCTCGAGCAGGCGGGAGATACTGACCCGGCTGAAGGCGAACTCTTCCCCGATCTGCTGCTGAGTCATCCGCTGGACCCAGAATCGATGCGCGATCTGCTGCAGCAACTCGTCATGTCGCTGCTCTCGCGCAGCGATGTCATCCGGCGCGGCGTCGTGATCCACTTGCTGGCACCTCTTCGCTGTCGGTGGGTGAAGAGCGAACCGAGACGTCCGGCATCCCGATGGCGAGGATCGCGGACAGCGTCGCGGCCGTGATCCTCGATCGTGACGACTGCTCGTCGGTTCCCCCGGCGATGGCCATGACGGTCGATCGACCGACTCCGGCGAGTTGGGCGATCTTGCGCAACGAGTATCCCTGCGACCGCCACGCCGCGACCCGTGTCGCGGCGACCGCCGCGTCGACGGGAATCTCGCGCTGGGGCGTTCCCGCTCGTCGCGCCAGTGCTCGCTTGTGACTGTTGCGAGCGTCCGGGCAGGTCACCCCCGCTTCGTCTCCTGCGCAGGCGCTGCGGTCACGGCATCCGGCGAAGTATCCGGCGGTTGTTCCGTGAGCGATCGGCGCCCCGTGCCCACGCCCTCGGTTCTTGGCGTACTCGGTCGCATACAGGCGTTTCGCTTCGACGCATGTGCGCAGCCCTGTCCGCCACTGCGGGCACTCCCGATGACCGCGGCAGCCCCGGCGGTATCCCCAGAGCGTTCCATGCACGGGCAGCGCACAGGCGGGACCGGAGTCGGCTCCCGGAGGTGACGGCGCGGCTGTAAGCATGGCTCGCCGCACCTGCGCCGTCGCCGGCAACCGGCTGAGGCGGAAATCCGCTTGACGCGCGATGTGCGCATCGACGCAGGTGAGGATTTCTGCTGAGCGGTGGTGCTGGCATCCCCCGCGAGAGCGACACCCTCGTTCGTAACCTGCCGGCGTCCCATGCAACACCATGGACTCACTCCCCCTTACGTCAGTGCGTGTCCTCTGCTTCGATCTCGGTGCGGTCGCCCGACCAGAGGGAAGTGGCCCGCGCCGTCGTGGCCGACGTGCGTGACACACGCCTCGCCCTCGGCGACGGCGGCGATGGACTTCAGGATCGGACCGGTCGGGGAGGGGGTGGACGTCATGCGTTGCTCCGTAGATCGGCGGCGAGAGAGGGGTTCGGTCAGGCGAAGTCCAGAAGCACCTTGCCGGATCGACGGGGGTCGGCCGCGACCTCGAACGCGTGCACCGCGTCGGTGACGGGGAAGGTGTGGGTGACGACGGGGCTCACCGCGAGTGACTGGTCGGCCAATGCGGTGATCACCTCGTCGATCTCATCGTTGAAGCGGAAAGAGCCCACCAGGCGCAGTTCCCGGGTGATGGCGGTGGCCAGCAGCGCGGGTTGCTCGCCCGCGGGAATGAGACCCACCATGACGACCTGTCCGCCGCGGGTCGCCGCCGACACCGCGGATGCCAGCCCGCGAGGGTTGCCCGAGCTCTCGAACACCACGTCGGCATCGACACGCGCGATGGCCTCGGCATCCGTCGCCCGAAGCGTTCGCGTCGCTCCCACGCGCGCGGCGATCTCGAGCGGCTGTTCGTGCAGGTCCACGGCGATGATCTCCCGTGCCCCCTCGCGTCGGGCCGCGGCGACGATGAGTGCACCGATGGGACCACTGCCGATGACCAGCACGCGCTTGTCACTCAAGCGATCGGCGCGCGACACGGCGTGCCAGGCCACCGCTGCGGGCTCGGCGAGCGCGGCGTCTGCCAACGACAAGCCGGTCGGCAGATCGCGCAGCATCCTCGTCGGCAGAGCGATCCTGCGCGCGAAGCCGCCGTCGGTGTGCGGGAATCGCGCAGCGCTGCCGAGGTAGGTGCCGCCGGAGAGGTTCGGCTTGTTCTGCGGGTATCGGAAGTCGGGGCGACCCGGCGTGGCGGGGTGCACGGTGACGGCCGTTCCGGCCGCGGGTCCTGAACCGTCCGCAGCAGACACGACCACGGTGCCCGACAGCTCGTGACCGAGCACCATCGGCGCCCGCAGGATCGATTCTCCCGCCGCCCCATGCTGCCAGTAGTGCAAGTCGGAGCCGCAGATCCCCCCGAACGCGACTGACACGACCGCTTCATTGTCAGCGGGTCGCGGTTCGGGCACCTCTTGGATGCGGAGAACTCCTCCCACGTCGGCGATCACGGCCAGGTTGGGTTGCACGATGGCTTTTCCTCTCTCGGGGTCAGACGATGACGGTCATGCCGCCGTCGACGAACAGCACCTGCCCGTTGACGAAGTCGGACGCGGGCGAACTGAGCATGACCACCGGGCCGCCCAGGTCGGCGGGAGTCCCCCACCGGGCTGCGGGGGTGCGGCGTACGATGAACGCGTTGAAGTCGGGGTCGTCGACGAGCGCCTGGGTCATCTCGGTGTGGATGTAGCCCGGCGCCACGGCGTTGATCTGCAGGCCCGCCGATGCCCATTCGGCCGTCATCGCACGGGTGAGGTTTCTCAGACCGCCCTTCGCGGCCGTGTACGGGCCGATGGTCGGGCGCGCGAGATCGGTCTGCACCGAGGCGATGTTGACGATCTTTCCCCGGCCCCGCGCGATCATGGCACGGGCCACCTCTCGCCCCACGAGGAACGCGCTGGTCAGATCGATCGCGATCACCCGGTCCCAGTCCGCTCGGGACACCTCGAGCAGCGGCTCGCGGTGCTGGATACCCGCGTTGTTGACGAGGATGTCGATCGGGCCGATCGTCGACTCGATGTCGGCGACCGCCGCACGCACGTCGTCCTCGTCGCTGACATCGAACCCCCGAGCGTGGACGTCGCGGCCGATCCGTTGTGCCAGCGCCACGCGCGCCGATTCCAGCCGGAGGGGATCCATGCCGTTGAGCACCACCGTCGCGCCCGCGTCGGCGAGCGCATACGCGAGGATGTTGCCGATCCCCCGGCTCGAGCCGGTGATCAGCGCGATGCGACCCGTCAGATCGAACAGGGGCGAACCCGTCATGCGGTGACCGCCGACAGGTCGCGCCATCGTGCCGTTTCGAGCACGGGCCGGTTGACGACGAAGGAGGGAATCTCGCCGGCGAGGGCACCGACGACGGCACGGACGGCGCTGCGTCCGTTGCCGAGCGACATCTCGTCCGTCCATCCCACGCAGTGCGGGGACAGCAGGACGTTGTCCAGCGAGCGCAACGGGCTGTCGTCCGGGAGGGGCTCGTTCTCGAACACGTCGAGCGCGGCAGCACGCAGGCGCCCGTCCCGAAGGGCGGCGATCAGAGCGGGCTCGTCGATGATCGGTCCGCGCGCGACGTTCACGAGGGTCGCCGTCGGCTTCACGCGGTCGAGGAAATCCGCGTCGATGAGGTGGTGCGTCTCGGGTGTGAGCACAGCCATCACGACGATCGCGTCGGATCGAGCGGCGAGGTCCTCGAGACCGACCAGCTCGGCGCCGAACTCCTCGGCGCGCGACAGGGGGCAGTACGGGTCGTAGGCGAGCAGCTCGACCTCGAAGGGTGCCAGCAGCCGCGCCAGATCCGTGCCGGTGCCGCCGAAGCCCACCACCCCGACGGTCGTGCCGGTGAGCCCGCGTCCCATCCAGGACGTCCTTTCGTCCCAGCGTTTCTCGCGGACGAGACGGTCCTTGATGCCCAGGTTGAGCAGACCGCCCAGCAGCATTCCCAGCGCCGCGGTCGCGACCGGGCGTCGGGCACCGTCGGGCGTGATCGTCACGGCGACGCCCGCGTCCGTGCAGGCGTCGAGATCGACGGCGTCGTACCCCACACCGAAACGGGCCAGCACCATCGGCGGTTCGGTCACACCGCTGAACGTGGTCGCATCGACCGCCGGCGCCGCGAACAGGACGGCGGGTCGCCCGTCGATGTCTTCCGGGCGCAGGACCGGCACGTCGTCGGGGAGGTACTCCCAGGCGATGCCCGCCTCGTCGAAGCCATCCAGGCCGATGTCGCCCCAGACGTTACGGCCTGCCGCGTCGAGGAAGTCGCGGCTGATTCCTACGGGTCTCATGGTGCATCTGCCTTTCAGAAGACGGCGGTCGGATTGACGGGGGAGCCTGTGCCCGCCGGCACCAGCAGAGGGGCCACCGTGAAGAGGAACTCGTAGCGACCCTCGTCTGCGGCCACAGTCGAGAGCTCTTCGAGGTCGAGGTTGTCCAGCAGCGGCACCCCGAGCGCGGTCAACGCGAGGATGTGCACGGGCGAGTGGATGCCGGGAGTCGGCGAGGGACGCACGTCGCTGTCGCCGTCGGAGCCGAGCAGGGCGATGCCCCGGTCCGCGAGCAGCGGCATGGCCGTCGCGTGCAAGCCCGCGCTGAGATCCGAGGAGTCCCAGGGGCCGAGAGCGGAGCGTCGGGCCTTATGGCCTGTGCGCAGGAGCACGGCGTCGGCCTCGCCGATCGAAACGCCGAGCACCTCCTCCGCCGTGCGTAGGTCGTCTTCGTAAACGGCTTCCCCGGGCTCCAGCCACGAGACGCCCTTCACGACGGGCATGTCGATGAGCACGCCGCGCCCGACGAAGGAGCCGAGCTTGGCGACGGAGCCGTAGCCCGCGCCGGTGGCGTTCACCACGTCGCGGCTGCGCGCGCCGCCGAACAACTCACCGCGGTAGGCGATGTGCGAGAGCGCGTCGAGGTGGGTCGTCGACTTGCCGTGGTATTCGATGCCGATGAAGTCTTTGTTGGTCGACGGCTCGGGAGCCTCACGGTCGCCGAGATCGAGCATCATGTGCATCGCCGGACGCCGGTTGTCGATCTCCGGCTCCGTCGGCCACGGGAGCGTCGTCTGCACCACGCGGCCGGAGCGCACGGTGGCCGCCGCCGCCGCCGCGTGCGCCGGCGTGAGTCGGTTCCACGCTCCCCGTTCACGGTCGCTCCAGGTGTCCCACTGCTTGAGACGTTCGTAGAGTTCGTCGAAGCCGGCCTGGTCGATCGGTTCGGTGACGCGGATCTCGCGCGCTTCGGAGGTGTCGGTCATGACGGAATGCCCTTTC
>NZ_JARHXC010000005.1:0-7277 GCF_029222405.1 Microbacterium sp. Kw_RZR3
AACTGAAAGGGGTCGCCATGGTCGTCTCGGGGGCGACCGTGGCTCTTTCCGGGTCGGCGAGCGAAGCCGATGCGCGCTTGCTGAAGGTCGGCGACAAGGCCACCGCCGATCTGCCCGACGGCTCGACGCACGCGGCCACCATCACCGCCCTGACGCCGGGTAAGAAATCGTCCGACCGCTGGACCGTGGCCCTGTCCCCCGACCCGCTCACCCCGGACCAAGTGACCGCGGTGCAGGGTCAGAACCTGCGCGTCACCATTCCCGTCGGCGCGACCCAGGGCGATGTCCTGAACGTCCCCCTGGCCGCTCTGTCGGCCGGTCCGGGTGGAGAAGAACGCGTCGAGGTGGTCGAGGGAGATCCGCGCGACGGAGACCGCGCCGCGACCAGACTCATCACGGTCGAGACGGGTCTCGCTGCAGACGGCGCCGTCGAGGTGAAGCCCGTCGAAGGCGCACTGTCGCCCGGTGATCTCGTGGTGGTGGGACGGTGACGCACGCTGAGCGCCCGCCGGTGATCGATCTGCGGGAGGTCACGCGCTCGTTCCCCGGCACCCCCGAGGTTCACGCGCTCCGGGCCGTCGACCTCCGTGTCGATGAGGGCGACTACCTGTCGATCGTCGGTCCGAGCGGATCGGGGAAGTCCACGATGCTCAACATCCTCGGCCTGCTCGATCGGCCGACGATCGGCGAATACGTCCTCGCGGGCACTCCCACGAGGAACCTCGGCGAAGACGAGCGCGCGGCCGTGCGTGCCCGCTCCCTCGGCTTCGTGTTCCAGGCGTTTCATCTGATGCCGCGTCGCACCGTCCTCGAGAACGTCATGATGCCGATGCTGTACAGCGGCACGCCGCGGGCGGAACGGGAGCCGCGGGCGAGGGAAGCCCTGCACCGTGTGGGGCTGGATCATCGGTTGGAGTTCCGGCCGGGGGTGCTCTCCGGCGGTGAACGTCAGCGCGTGGCCGTCGCCCGAGCGGTCGTCACGCGCCCGCGCGTTCTGCTGGCCGACGAGCCGACGGGGAACCTCGACCGCGCGACGACGCTCGAGATCATGGAGCTCTTCGAGGAACTGCACGCGGGCGGGCTCACGCTCGTGCTCATCACGCACGATGCGCACGTGGCCGAGCGAGCGCACCGGACCGTCCGAATCGCCGACGGACGAGTGGACGAAGTGGCATGAGGCGCCTCCTCCCCCGGTTCGCGCGACGACGGCGGCATCCGATCGACGACGATGTGCCTCGCGCCGACCGATTCGGGTTCCTCGATCTCCTGACCGAGGCGACCAGCGACATCGGCACCCGCCCCGGTCGCCTGTCGATGACGGTGGCGGGCACCGTCCTCGGGATCGCCGCCCTCGTCGCGACCATCGGCTTCTCCCAGACGGCGACGGACCAGATCGCCCGTCAGTTCGACGCCGCCTCCGCCACGCAGATCGTCGTCACCCCGGCCAAGACCTCGTCGCAGGGCGGGACCTCCGTTGCCACGGCCCGGCTCCCGTGGGACGCCCCCGAGCGCGTCGAGCGGCTCGCCGGTGTCGAGGCGGCCGCGCTGTCGACCAAGGTGGATCTCGGCACGGGGACGATCAGCGCGGTGTCGGTCGACGACCCGTCCGCGCCCACGATCGTCTCTCCCGCTCTGTTCGCGGCATCCGCGGGGGTGCTCGACATGGTCGGCGGGCACCTCGTCACGGGGCGCTCCTTCGACGACGGGCACGACCGACGGGGCGACCGTGTCGCGCTCCTCGGGGCGAGCGCTGCGGCGAAACTCGGCGTCGACCGCGTCGACACCCAGCCGTCGATCTTCATCGACGGTGTCGCGTACGCCGTCATCGGAATCTTCGACGGCGTCGACACGGCGGGCGAGTTGCTCGACGCCGCCGTGGTCCCGAACGGCGCCGCTCGGCGGGACTTCGGTGTGCGGGCGCCGGAAGACCTTCGAGCGCGGATCGCGGTCGGCGCCGGCCCTCAGCTGCGCGACCAGGTTCCCCTCACGCTCTCGCCCGACGCGCCCGAGACCATCGTCGTCGGCGCGCCGCCGGGGACATCGGAGCTCAGCACGGGCGTGCAGTCCGATGTGGGGTTCGTCTTCGTCCTGCTGGGCGTGGTCGTCCTGCTGGCCGGCGGGCTGGGGATCGCGAACGTCACGATGATGTCGGTGATGGAACGCGTGACCGAGATCGGTCTGCGCCGCGCGCTCGGCGCGACGCGGAAGCAGATCGCGGGCCAGTTCGTCATCGAGTCGATCGTGATCGGCACGCTCGGGGGGTTGATCGGCTCCTCGCTCGGCGTCTTCGCGGTCGTCGGCGTCAGTGTCGCGCAGCAGTGGACTCCCGTCCTCGACCCGCTCGTCGCGGTCGGAGGCGCGCTGCTCGGCGCTGTCGTGGGGCTCGTCGCCGGCGGCATCCCGGCCCGCCGCGCCGCACGGATCGAACCGGTCGACGCGCTCCGGGGTTCGTGACCGTCACCACCCGTGCGCGTTGAACCACACACGCCGGCGGTCGGCCTCCTCGCGGGTCGGATCGCCACGCCACGTATCGTGCGCGAGCAGTCTGCCGGCATCGTCGAGGGGCACGAAACCCCAGCACACCGGACACAGCGCCCGGCCGCCGGGGAATCCGTCGGCCAAGGTCACGGCGGGTTCGGCGGGCGCACCCGCGCCGGCGCACTCGGGCGGGTCGGCCTGCGCCTCGGACCAGAGGAGGTGACCGCCGC
The DNA here is from genome assembly GCF_029222405.1 of Microbacterium sp. Kw_RZR3. Classification (NCBI taxonomy): domain Bacteria; kingdom Bacillati; phylum Actinomycetota; class Actinomycetes; order Micrococcales; family Microbacteriaceae; genus Microbacterium; species Microbacterium sp. Kw_RZR3. Next base: position 2,709 of record NZ_JARHXC010000005.1, read on the forward strand.
GGCGATGGTGGAGCCCGCGGTGGCCCACTTCACGCGTGCAGATCTCCCCGTTCCTCCGGCTCAGGCAGAGCCGGCGTGCGGCGCCCGGGAGCGCGGCCAGCGTTCGCGTCATCCTTCGATTCTCGACGCTGGGCACGGGTCTGGCGCAGCGGCGGCAGGTGCGGGATGCGCACGGGGCGATGGGGGCCGGTGGGGAAGGGGTCGGCGGTCATCGCTGACCACCACCGGTACGACGAGAGAACATGTCGACCTCCTGATGTCTCGACCATCCGTCGGCGAGCTCGGAATTCCGAGGGGGTTGACAGACCGGAAGTCGGTGCTTCGTATACCCCACGGGGGTATCATCGACGTATGCACGGATACGTGGGCCACAAGGACGACCTGCTCAAGCGTCTGCGTCGCGCGGAGGGCCAGGTGCGCGGCATCGCGCGCATGGTCGACGACGACCAGTACTGCATCGACATCCTGACCCAGGTGTCCGCCGTGACGAAGGCGCTCGAGACCGTCGCCCTCTCGCTCCTCGACGATCACCTGTCCCACTGCGTGGCCGAGGCGGCGGCGCAGGGCGGTCCGGTCGCCGAAGAGAAGCTCAGAGAAGCCAACCAGGCGATCGCCCGCCTGGTCCGTTCGTGAAGGAGACCCCCATGCCCACGCAGCGCATCGAACTCGGACTGACCGCCTCGACGCCCTCCGGCGGAGGATGCGGCGACGGTTGCGGGTGCGGCCACACCACCGCGGCTGCCGCCCCCACCCCCTCGGCGAGCGAGGACCTCTACGACAGCGAACTCCGCGTCGAAGGCATGACGTGCGCTCACTGCGTCCGCGCCGTGACCGAAGAGCTGGACGCTCTCGACGGCGTCGAAGTCGCGAGCATCGAGCTGAACGTCGGGGGCGCATCCATCGTCCGCATCCGCTCGAACGGCACCGCCGGCGACGACGAGCTGGCGGCGGCGATCGACGAAGCCGGTTACGCGCTCGTGCGCTGACCGCTCACGCGGAGCGACGCAGGACCGCGTCGACGGCGGCGTGGAAAGTCAGGTGCTGCGCGACCTCGACCGCGCGGTCGTAGCGCGTTCCGCCGAGCGCCACGAAGACCGAGCCGACCACCTCCACGTAACCGACGATGTACCCGTCGCGCGCGACCTCGTAGAGGTCCATGTCGATGCGCGTCCAGGGGATCTCGATCGGAGCCACGGGTGTCGACGGGGCCGCCGTAGCGGCGACGACGCGACCCGGGCGGCTGAGCGGTGCTTCCATGACCATGTGTGACTCCTTCGGTCGTCCGGGTGTGTTCTCACCCTGTGCCCCGAGGTTCTGATCCACTCCGGCCTTGACGAAACTCCTACGTGCGGCTAACTACCCTCACAGCGCCGCCCGCGCCGGGCGACCGCGACGGGGACGCTCGTCCGAGATCGCGAGGCCGGTCGCCCCGGCCGCGAGCACCTCCACCTCATCGAGCCAGCGCAGTTCAGCCTCGAGACGAGCGCGACGGGCCGCGGCGACGATCGCCGTCCCGGTGGCATCCGCTCCGTCGCCCTGAGTCGCCTCTTCCGCGAGGGCAGCCCGCACACCGGCGCGCTGAGCAGCCAGGATGCCGGGGACGTCGGCGTCCGGAAGGGTGACCGCCAGCGCGATGCGCAGGGCCACCTCGTCGCGTCCGTCGGCAACGGTCGCCGCTCTCAGCCACGCGCGCGCCTCCGCGCGCCCCGCCGGCGTGACGCTCCAGAGGACCCGCCCGTCGTCGTCGACTCCGCGGTTGTCGACCAGGCCGTCGCGTTCGAGCCGCTCGAGCGTCGTGTAGACCTGCCCGACGTTCACCGCCGCCCCGGTCCGACGGGTGTACTCGGCGCGAAGCTGGGAGCCGTAGCAGGCGCCCTGATCGAGGATCGCGAGCAGGCTCTGACGCACCGACATGGACTCTCCGAACACGCTCGAGAAATGACTTTCCGAGTATATGGTTCGATGCCGAATCAACGCGGAATGGCGCGGTGCGGCGCGGCGTAGCATGTGGTCTGACCACATAGCACAGCTTGATCGGAGGCTCCTCGTGGAGTGGCTCGACCCCCTCGCTCTCGCCCGCTGGCAGTTCGGGTTGACGACCCTGTACCACTTCCTCTTCGTGCCTCTGACACTGGGGATGTCGCTCGTCGTCGCGATCTTCCAGACCGTCTGGTACCGCATCGGAGACGTGAAGTGGCTGCACCTCACCCGGTTCTTCGGGAAGATCTTCCTCATCAACTTCGCCATGGGCGTCGTCACCGGCATCGTCCAGGAGTTCCAGTTCGGCATGAACTGGTCGGCGTACTCCCGCTTCGTGGGCGATGTCTTCGGCGCACCGCTCGCCTTCGAGGGGCTCCTCGCCTTCTTCCTCGAAGCCACCTTCATCGGCCTGTGGATCTTCGGCTGGGACAAGCTCCCTCGCCTCGCGCACCTCGCGAGCATCTGGATGGCGACCCTCGGGGCCACGTTCTCGGCCTACTTCATCATCGCCGCCAACGCGTTCATGCAGAACCCGGTCGGCTACCAGATGGCCGCCGACGGCCACCGCGCCGAACTCGTCGACTTCTGGGCGATGCTCACCAACCCCGTGGCGCTCGCGGCCTTCCCGCACACGATCTTCTCGGGCTGGATGTTCGCGGCGATGATCGTGGCCTCGATCTCCGCCTGGCACCTCGCTCGCGGTCGCAACGTCGAGATGATGCGCACGACCCTCCGCTTCGGTCTGTGGTCGGCGATCGTGTCGTTCGTCCTCGTCGCGGTCGCCGGTGACCAGCTCAGCCTGGTGATGGTCGCGACCCAGCCGATGAAGATGGCGGCGGCGGAGGCGACCTTCAACACCGTCTGCGGACAGGATGCCTCGTTCTCGATCTTCACGTTGGGCACCCCCGACGGCACGAGCGAGCTGTTCTCGATCCGCGTGCCCTTCCTCCTCAGCATCCTGTCGACGCACTCCCTCGACGGCTGCGTCGAAGGCATCAACGACCTGAACACGCTGTACAGCCAGCAGATGTTCCCGCAGTTCGCCGACCAGGTCGACGGCAACTTCGCCCCCGTCCTGTGGGTCACCTACTGGGCCTTCCGCTGGATGATCGCGCTCGGCGGCCTGACCGCCCTCATCAGCGCGGTCGGTCTGTGGGTCACGCGCAAGAAGGCGACCCGCCCCGTGAAGCAGTGGATGTGGCGCGTGGCGATCTGGGCCGCTCCCCTGCCGATGATCGCGAGCCTCGTCGGCTGGGTCTTCACCGAGATGGGCCGCCAGCCGTGGATCGTCTTCGGCCTGATGCTCACGCAGGACGGCGTCTCCCCCAGCGTCCCGGGATGGAGCGTGCTCGTCTCGCTCATCGCCTTCACCCTCACCTACGCGAGCCTCGCGGTGGTCGAATTCGGACTCATCAAGAAGTACGCGCAGAAGGGACCGGACCCACTGCCGGATCCGAACGCGCCGCGGGAGCCCGACACCGTCGAGAACACCCCGACCACCGTCTACTGAGTCGGCTCAAGGAGAACATCATGGATCTCGCCTACCTCTGGTTCTGGATCGTCGGATTCCTCTTCATCGGCTACTTCGTGCTCGACGGGTTCGACTTCGGTGTCGGGATGTCACTGCCGTTCCTCGGCAAGGACGACATCGCGCGCCGCCAGATCATCAACACCATCGGACCCGTCTGGGACCTCAACGAGACGTGGGTCATCGTCGCGGGAGCGGCGCTGTTCGCCTCGTTCCCCGAGTGGTACGCCACCCTGTTCAGCGGCTTCTACCTGCCGCTCCTGCTGATCCTGCTGGCGCTCATCGCCCGCGGCGTGTCGTTCGAGTACCGCCACCAGCGGGAATCGGCGAAATGGAAGCGCGGCTTCGACCGGATGATCGTCATCGGATCCGCCGTCCCCGCGTTCCTGTGGGGTGTGGCGTTCGCGAACATCGTGCAGGGCGTGCCGCTGGATGCCGATCACGAGTACGTGGGCACCCTGTTCACGCTGCTCAACCCCTACGGCATCCTGGGTGGCCTGGTGACCCTGCTGCTCTTCTTCACCCACGGCGTGTACTTCGTGGCGCTGAAGACGGACGGGCAGGTGCGGACGGATGCGCGGAAACTCGCCCGGACCTCGGGCCTCGCGACCATCGTGGCCGCAGCCCTGTTCCTGGTCTGGACGATCGTCCAGGCGGCGAACAATCAGGCGCCGCTCCTGCTGGGGGTCGTCGCGTTCTCCGGCATCGCCGCGCTGGCCCTGATCGGCTCGTGGGTGGCCAACCTCCGCGACCGCGAGGGCACCGCCTTCACGCTCGGCGCGATCACGATCGTCACGGCGGTGGCGGCACTGTTCTTCGCGCTCTTCCCGAACGTGATGCCCTCGACGCTCGAGGCGGGCTCGGGCCTGACGATCGAGAACGCGTCCAGCACCGACTACACGCTGACGATCATGAGCTGGGCGGCGCTGATCTTCCTGCCGCTGGTGCTCGCGTACCAGGGGTGGACGTACTGGGTGTTCCGCAAGCGCGTCACGCGCGCCCGCATCGAGAAGGCCGCCCTCGTCGCGCACTGACGCCGGTCGCCCCGCTCCCTCGGGGAG
>NZ_JARHXC010000060.1:0-2332 GCF_029222405.1 Microbacterium sp. Kw_RZR3
CACTCGCATAAACACGGTGTGCTCGCGTTTCTGCGCGTCGATCGCGTTTATGCGGGGGATGCCACGGGCGCGGCCGCCGGCACGGCCATCACCCCCGCGAGGAACCGCTCGAGTCCCTCCGGCTCCGAGAGCGGCAGCACGTGCGCGACGTACTGGTCGGGACGCACCAGCACCACGGCCCCTTCGGCGCCGATGCCGCGCTCGGCGAAGATGTCGCTGCTCGTCCAGGCCGAGGGGGCGGCGGCGAACACCTTCTCGAGGTCGGTGAGACCGAGCGGTCCCGAGCGGGGGCGGAACAACGACGGCACGTCGACGACGTCCTCCCATCGACCGGGATAGATCGCCTTCACGTCGAACACCGCGTCGAGGTCGGCTCCGGCGGGGGTGAACCTCTCCACGATGGCCCGCGCCTCCGCCGCCCAGGCGGGCAGGGCCGAGCCCTCGGCATCCGCGAACGCGTAGATCCGCCAGCGGCCGTCGGCCTTCGCGTGGTGCCCGAGGTGCACGGCGTTGCCGTCGCAGACCCGCACGACCTCGACGCTCTTGAAGCGCTTGCCCACGGGGAATCCGGATGCCAGTGCCTCCGTCGCGTCGGCTGCGACGATCTGAGAGGGGGCATAGTGCGTCATGAAACCCGAGGGGAACTCGGCCGTGGCGAGGTAGTAGGTCGCGAGGTCGTCGGGGTCGGTGATCTCGCTGGGCTTGCGGGCCATGAGCGACGACCATTCGCGATCGAAGTCGATCAGCTGCTGGGCGACCGGGCGGCGCTCCTCGTCGTAGGTACGCAACAGCTCCGCGGGAGCGAGGCCCGTGAGCACGTGGCCGAGCTTCCAACCGAGGTTGAAGCCGTCCTGCATCGAGACGTTCATGCCCTGCCCGGCCTTCGCGCTGTGCGTGTGACACGCGTCACCCGTGAGGAAGACGCGAGGGCTGTCGAGATCGTCGACGAACTGATCGGTCACGCGGTGTCCCACCTCGTAGACGCTGTGCCAGGCGACCTGTTTCACGTCGATCGTGTAGGGATGGAGGATCTCGTTCGCCCGGCGGATGATGTCGTCGATGGGGGTCTGCCGCACGCGACGGTCGTCGTCGGCCGCCACCTCGCCCAGGTCGATGTACATGCGGCTCAGGTATCCGCCCTCGCGCGGGATGTGGAGGATGTTTCCCGCGGCGGCGTTGATCGCGCACTTGATGCGCCAGTCGGGGAAGTCGGTCTCGACGAGCACGTCCATGACGCCCCACGCGTGCTGCGCGGCGGCACCGACGTGCGTGCGCCCGATCGCCTGGCGCACGCCGCTGCGCGCCCCGTCGCAACCGACCACGTAGGTCGCGCGGATGGTCCGCTCCCCCGCGGCATCCCGTACCCGCACCTCGACGTCGTCGTCGTGCACCGTGAGACCGACGAACTCCACGCCGTAGTCGGGCGTGATCCGCGCGGGCCCGTTGGCGGCAGCCTCGGCGAAGTAGTCGAGCACGCGCGCCTGGTTGACGATGAGGTGCGGGAACTCGCTGATCTTGTAGCCGTAGTCCTCGGTGCGGGTCGTGCGGATGATCCGCCGCGGGTCGTCGGGGTCGGGGGCCCAGAAGTTCATCCACCCGATGTTGTACGCCTCGGCGGTGATGCGGTCGGCGAAGCCGAAGGCCTGGAAGGTCTCGACGCTGCGGGGCTGGATGCCGTCCGCCTGCCCGAGCGCGAGTCGTCCGTCGCGCTTCTCGATGAGGCGCGTGGTGAGCTGCGGGAACTGCGACATCTGCGCGGCGAGCAGCATGCCCGCGGGGCCGGAGCCGACGATGAGGACGTCGACGCGGTCGGGCAGGTCGGTCGGGCGGTCGATTCCCGTACCCGCGGCGTTCTGCACGCGCGGATCACCGGAGACGTAGCCGTGGTGGTGGAACTGCATCGTTGCTCCTGACGTCGATGTCGGGCTTGCCCTTCGGGATACTCTGTTCTATATTCGAACACAGCGTTCTTCTATCGAACGAGAGGTTAGCTCGCCCATGCCCGCACGGCAAGATGCGTCGCCCGCATCGCAGACGTTGAGCCGCGGCATCCGGTTGCTCGAAGAGCTCGCCGACGCGCGCGCTCCCCTGTCGATCGACGACCTCGCCGCCCGCGTCGAGCTGCATCGCTCGGTGGCCTACCGCTTGCTCCGCACCCTCGAGGACCACGGGCTCGTGACGAGGGATGCCGCGGGCGCGGTGCGCCTGGGAACGGGTCTCGCCGCTCTTGCCGCGGGCGTCGCCGCCGACCTGCAGGCCGAGGCCCTGCCCGAACTGACCGCGGCCGCGAACGAGCTGGGCATGACGTGCTTCCTCGTCGTGCTCGACCACG
>NZ_JARHXC010000061.1:0-13568 GCF_029222405.1 Microbacterium sp. Kw_RZR3
CAGCTCTTCGACTGGCCGTACGAGCCGAGCTGCTTGGTGGCTTCGACCACGCGGACGGCCATGGCCGACTCGGCGACCTTGCCCCAGGCGCGGGGGTCGTACTGCTTCTTGTTGCCGACCTCGCCGTCGATCTTCAGCACACCCTCGTAGTTCGAGAACATGTAGCCCGCGATCGAACGGGTGAAGGCGTACTGCGTGTCGGTGTCGATGTTCATCTTGACGACGCCGTTCGCGACCGCGAGGGCGATCTCTTCGTCGCTCGAGCCGCTGCCGCCGTGGAAGACGAGGTCGAGGGGCTTGGGGCCGGTGCCGAACTTCGCGGCGATGCCCTCCTGGATCTCACCGAGCAGCTCGGGACGGAGCTTGACGCCGCCGGGCTTGTACACGCCGTGGACGTTTCCGAACGTGAGGGCCGAGATGTAGCGGCCGTTCTCGCCGAGGCCGAGGCGCTCGACGGCCTTGGTCACGTCGGCGACGGTCGTGTAGAGAGCCTCGTTCGAGCCCTCGTGCTGAACGCCGTCCTCTTCGCCGCCGACCACGCCGACCTCGATCTCGAGGATGGCGTTGATGTTCTTCATGCGGGGGAGGAGCTCGGCGGCGATGTCGATGTTCTCGTCGAGCGGAACGGCCGAGCCGTCCCACATGTGCGACTGGAAGATCGGGTTGCGGCCGGCCTTGACCTCTTCCTCGGATGCCTCGAGGAGGGGGAGCACGAACCCGGGGAGCGCGTCCTTGGGGCAGTGGTCGGTGTGGAGCGCGACCGTGATCGGGTAGTTCTTGGCGACCTCGGTGACGTACTTGGCGAAGGCGAGCGCGCCGGTGGCGCGGGCCTTGACCGTGTGGCCGGCGAAGTAGTCGGCGCCGCCGGTGGTGACCTGGAGGATGCCGTCAGAACCGGCCTCGGTCAGGCCCTGGAGCACCGAGTTGATGGTCTGCGAGCTCGAGACGTTGATCGCGGGGTACGCGAAGCTGCCGGCCTTGGCGCGGTCCAGCATCTCGGCGTACTGCTCAGGGGTGGCGACGGGCATTGTGCTCCTTGTGTCGTTGCGGGGACACCGTCAGCCTAGCGAAGGTGCTGGATCGTGCTGAGGCTGTCTGAAGAGGAACTGGCGGAGTATGCGCCAGTGATAAAAATCGTGATTCCTTCATCGGCGAGCGCCGGAAATTGCCCGATTGTCACATCTCGCGTGGATACAGTGGCCACATGGTGAGCCTGACATCCGATATGAGTCCGTTGCACCCCGATCGGAACCTGGCTCTCGAGCTGGTTCGCGCGACCGAGGCGGCATCCATCCGGGCCGTCCCCTTCATCGGTCGTGGAGACAAAGAAGCGGCGGATGGTGCGGCCGTCGACGCCATGCGCGCGTTCTTCAGCACGGTCAACTTCGACGGCACGATCGTCATCGGCGAGGGCGAGAAGGACAACGCCCCGATGCTCTACAACGGCGAGCGTGTCGGAAGCGGGCGCGGACCCCGGTGCGACGTCGCGGTCGACCCGATCGACGGCACCTCGCTCACGGCGGCGGGGCGTCAGAACGCCCTCTCGGTGATCGCCGTGTCCGACCAGGGAACGATGCTCGACGCATCGAGCGTCTTCTACATGGACAAGCTGGTCACCGGACCTGCCGGCGTCGGGGTCGTCGACATCCGGCTCCCCATCGGCGAGAACATCCGCTTGCTCGCGAAAGCCCTCGGCAAGCCCGTCGACGAGATCGTCGTGTCGGTGTTGAACCGTCCGCGTCACGAACAGCTCATCGCCGACATCCGCGCGGCCGGTGCGGGCACCCGCCTCATGAGCGACGGCGATGTCGCCGGCGGCATCAACGCGGCCCGACACAATGCCCGGACTGATATGTGCGTCGGTATCGGAGGCAGCCCGGAAGGCATCGTCACCGCGTGCGCGATCAAGGCGCTCGGTGGGCACATCCAGGGCGTGCTCGCTCCGCGCAACGACGAGGAGAAGCAGAAGGGCGTCGACGCCGGCCTCAAGGTCGACGGGACGGTCTACGAGGCCGACGACCTCGTCAAGGGCAAGAACACGATCTTCGTGGCCACCGGGGTGACGGACGGCCAGCTGGTGCAGGGCGTGCGCCGCGACGGCGACTTCATCTACACCGAGAGCGTCGTGCTCCGCGGCGCGTCGGGAACGCTTCGTCGTATTTCGTCGGAGCACCTGACGTCCAAGTGGCTCTGAATCGGTAGCGCTCCGTCTCGCTGAGCACAGCCGCCGCCCGGCCGTGCTCAGCGAGACGGCACTGACCCGGTAGTGCGTCGCGCTTGCTCGGCGGCGGAGCTCCGGCGGGAGGCGCGGCGACGGACGCGGAACGCACACCTACAGCCGGGCGTGTCGTGACGCAAGCGTGACCGGTGTCGCGGGGGTGGTCTGGCAGAATCGTGTGCAGTGTCAACGGCGACGCTGTGTTCTTCCGAGACCCGAAGGGGGATCGTCCATGGCAACTCCCACGAACCAAACCGCACCCCAGACCGGGGCGCAGGCGGTCATCGCCGACGCCGTTGACCCTGCGCGCCGCCCTGATGTGCTGCTTCGCGTCCGTCGCGACGACGGTCACGAGATCAGCGCCTGGTGGATGGTCGGCGCATTCGTCGGTGTATCCGCCGCTGTCGTCAGCCTCCTGAGTTGGGTTCCCGGCGGCTCTTGAGCCACCCCGCAGCCTCTTTGGTCATCGGTTCCGCTTAGCGCTCCTCCGCCTCGAGGCCCGCGCGGATCCGCACGTCGCCCAGATCGGCTGAGGCGACGCTTCTCTTTTCCCCGTCAGCTGCGCGGTCGGACGTCGGGCCGTCACCGATCGGTCCCGTCGCTGCGGAGTCGATGAACTCGGCGGCCGCCCAGCGACGCGGCGTCGCCTCGATCGGGGCGGGAGGGGAGACGGCGTCGAGCTTCGTTTCGTCAATCCCCGGGAATTTCCGCGCCGTCACGAGCACGCGCGACTCGAGCGATCCGGCGAACTTGTTGTAACTGTCGACCGTGCGCTCGATTGCCCGGCGGAGGTCGCCGGCGTGCCCGGCGAGGACCCCGACGCGCTCGTACAGCTCGGATCCGAGGGCGAAGAGCGCGCGCGCTTCGTCGGAGACGTCTTGCTGAGTCCACGTGAACGCGACGGTCTTCAGAACCGCCCACAGATTCACCGGTGAAGCGAGAGCCACCCGACGGGAGAACGCGTAGTCGAGAAGCGTCGGGTCTTCGTCGAGAGCCGAGGCCAGGAGCGATTCGCTCGGGATGAAGCACACCACGAACTCCGGGCTGCTCTCGAGGCCCGCCCAATAGGTCTTGCGAGCGAGAGCGTCGACGTGGCCCCGAACCGCCTTGGCGTGGCGGGTGAGCAGCGTCGCACGGCGCGCTCCCTCCTCGCCCTGCGCGGTCACCGGGATCGCGCTGGCCTGAAGATACGCGTCGAGGGGGACCTTGGCATCCACCGCCAAAGCCTTGCCACCCGGGAGCCGGACGACCATGTCGGGTCGACCCGCACCCGCGTCGGAGGTGATGGAGGCCTGCAGATCGAAATCGACGTATCGCGTGAGTCCGGCGGCCTCGACGACCCGACGCAGCTGCGTCTCTCCCCAGACGCCGCGCGTGCTCCCGGACCGCATCGCCGAAGCGAGGGCTTCTGTGGTGGCCCGCAGTGCCTCGTCGGCCTCGCGCGACATCCGCAGCTGCTCGCCGAGCGCGGAGTACTGCTCGACGCGGTCGCGCTCGAGTCCGTCGACCTTGCGCTGCATCGCCTCGAGGGTCTCGCGCACGGGGTCGAGGGCGCGCAGCACCGTCTGATCGCGACGTTCGCGTTCTTCTCGCGCGGCCTGGTCGGTGCGGGATTGCCCGACGGCCTCCCTGTAAAGGGCCATCTGATGGTCGAGTTGCGTCTGAAGTCCTGCGCGCGCGGCGTCGGCGGCGGCGACGCGGGCGAGGAGGTCGGCTCGTTCGGCGGCGGCGGTCGCGGAGGCCCGCGCGGATCCGAGGAGCCACCCACCGGCGACGCCGAGCGCGAGGGCGAGGATCACGAGAACGAGGGCGATGGCATCCATGAGGTCAGCATGCACCAGACCTCCGACATCGCCGGAAAGACGGGCCGCGAGCGTCAGGCGACGGCGCGCTCCGTCACGGGCTCGACGGCGATCTGCGACACACGGACGCCCAGGTGGGCGGCGAGGGCGTGGACATCGCCGACCCCGGCGCGGCGCGCGCAGTCGATCGTGATCTCGGCGCACGCGACCGCGTCGGCCAGCGCGTCGTGGTGGGCGAAGGGCGAGCATCCGGCTTCTTCGGCCACCAGGGGGAGGCGGTACGAGGGGAGCGTGTAGGTCTTCCGCGACATCTGCACGCTGCAGAGGTATCGATAGGGCGGACACTCGTCACCCGTCGCCGCGCACGCGCGACGCAGAACCGACATGTCGAACCCGGCGTTGTGGGCCACCAGCACGTCGGCGCCGGCGAACGCGGTGAGGCGCGCGAGCTGGGCGCTCCAGTCGGGCGCGTTCACGACATCGGCCGCCTGGATGCCGTGGATCCCCACGTTGATCGGAGCGAAGTGATCGTGTCCGGGCGGCGGTTTGATGAGCCACGCGGCGGTGGCGACGACGCGACCGTCGCGAACGCGGGCCAGACCGACCGCGCAGGCCGACGCGCCGCTGGAATTCGCCGTCTCGAAGTCGATCGCCGTGAAGTCCAGTCCCACGTGTCCACTCTGACCCGCCACGGCGACGACCCGAAGAGGCGCGCCGAGGGGCTCGGCATCCGGTGTCGGAGCCGTGCGCGACATGTCGTGCCGTCACGCGGAGTTCGTGTGCAACACGCCGGCGACACGTGTGCGACACCCCGAGGTGGTGCGACGAACTCCGCAGGACGGCACGGGGCTGCTCATGTCGGAGGCGCGGCGTAGGGTCGGAACATGAGCGCCCAGCACAAGTCGAGGTCGTTCGGACAGGCAGCAGCCGCTTACGAGTCGGGGCGGCCGGGTTACCCGCCCGAGGCGGTGGCCTGGCTGCTGGATCCCGTGCGGGAGCCGGGTCGCGCGCTCCGCGTCGCCGATGTCGGCGCCGGAACCGGCAAGCTGACTCGCACCGTGGTCGAGCTCGGCGCCGATGTGGTGGCGGTGGATCCGGATGCCGACATGCTCGCGACCCTTCGAGAGAACGCGCGCGGCGTACCCACTTTCGTCGGCACGGCCGAGCAGCTGCCACTGCCCGACTCGGGTCTCGATGCCGTCGTGATGGGCCAGGCCTGGCACTGGGTCGACGTCGAGGCGGCCTCGCGCGAGACGGCACGGGTCTTGCGCAGCGGGGGAGTGCTCGGGCTGATCTGGAACATCCGCGACGACGCTGTGGACTGGGTGCGGCGGCTCACCGAGGCCATGGGTGGCTCGAATGCCGAGGTGCTTCTCGCCACGACCGGTCCGCGCGTCGCCGAGCCGTACGAGAGCCTGGAACACCGCGAGTGGCGCTGGGAGCGACGGATCACTCTGCCCCAACTGCGCGACCTCGTCGTCTCGCGGAGCGACATCATCACGGCCAGCGCCGAGCGGCGAGCAGCCATCGATGCGGCGGTCGACGGGGTGCTGGCATCCGTTCCCGGACTCGCCGACGGCGGCTCGGTTGCGCTGCCGTACGTCACCCACGCGTTCCGGGCACGACGACCGTGACGCGGGTGAGCGGGCTCCGGGCCGGGTAACCTGGACTCCCGTGGCTCTTACCATCGGAATCGTCGGCCTTCCCAACGTCGGAAAGTCGACCCTCTTCAACGCCCTGACCAAGAACTCGGTACTCGCGGCGAACTACCCGTTCGCGACCATCGAGCCGAACGTCGGGGTCGTGAACCTTCCCGATGTGCGCCTTCAGCAGCTCGCCGATGTCTTCGGCAGCGAGCGGCTCGTTCCCGCCGCGGTGTCGTTCGTCGACATCGCCGGGATCGTGCGCGGCGCGAGCGAGGGCGAGGGCCTCGGCAACCAGTTCCTCGCCAACATCCGTGAAGCGGATGCCATCGCCCAGGTCGTCCGCGGCTTCGCCGACGACGACGTGGTCCACGTCGACGGAGCGGTGAACCCCGCGAGCGACATGGAGACGATCAACGCCGAGCTGCAGCTCGCCGACCTCCAGACGCTCGAGAAGGCGATCACCCGGTACGAGAAAGAGGTCAAGGGCAAGAAGCTCGACCCCTCGGTGCTCGACGCCGCCAAGGCCGCGCAGGACGCCCTCCAGCGCGGCGTGCTGCTCTCGGCATCCGGTCTCGACCTCTCGCCGATCCGCGAGCTGGGTCTGTTGACCGCGAAGCCCTTCATCTTCGTGTTCAACGTCGACGAGGCCGTGCTCACCGATCAGGCGAAGAAGGACGAGCTCGCCGCGCTCGTCGCTCCCGCGAAGGCCGTCTTCCTGGATGCCAAGATCGAGTCCGAGCTGATCGACCTCGACCCCGAGGATGCCGCCGAGCTGCTGGCATCCACCGGTCAGGACGAGTCGGGTCTCGACCAGCTCGCCCGCATCGGCTTCGACACGCTCGGTCTCCAGACCTACCTCACGGCGGGTCCGAAGGAAGCGCGCGCGTGGACGATCCCGCAGGGCGCGAAAGCGCCGCAGGCGGCCGGTGTCATCCACACCGACTTCGAGAAGGGCTTCATCAAGGCGGAGGTCATCTCGTTCGACGACCTCATCGAGCTCGGCTCGGTCGCCGAGGCCCGCGCGAAGGGCAAGGCTCGCCTCGAGGGCAAGGACTACGTGATGCAGGACGGCGACGTGGTGGAGTTCCGCTTCAACAACTGAGCGGGCCCGCGCCACACGGGCGGAGTCGACGAGAATGGTCCCGTGAGCGACGACACCTCGCCACTGACACGTCGGCGCTGGCGTGAGGAGCGCCAGCCGGCCGTCCGGCACTGGCGGCACGGATTCTTCACGAGCTTCCGGCGGAACGATCCCGTCTTCGTCGTGGCCTCGTACCTTCTCATGACAGCGGGCGCGGGAATCGGCTCAGGCGCGTTCGGCGGCAAAGGAGCGACCCGGATCACTCCTGACGAATCGGCGATCGTCATCGCCGTGAGCGCGGTTCTGATGTCGGTGGCGTTGCTGGCCGTGGCCGTCCGCCTCCCGTTCACTTCGGATCGGTCGCCGCTTTCGCTTGGCGGTACGGTCTTCGTGGGCTGCATGAGTGCGATGTCCGTGACCGTCGTCGTCGCGCGCGCCGAAGGCGTCCTGTCTTCGGCGATGTGGGCGATGTTCGGTGCCATGCTCTTGTGTGCGGTCGTCGCGGCCGTGACCCTGCCCTTTTGCCTTCGTCGCCCGCTGAGCACGCGGCCGGTAGCGCACCCAGGCAGTGAATGATCAGGATAACGCCTCGCGTTATTAACGCTGTGCGTTATATCATGACGGCGTGATCAGGTCGTTCGGGAGCAAGGAGACCGAGCGGCTGTGGCGTCGTGAACGCGTGCCCTCGATCGATCCTCGGATCCATTCGACGGCATTGCGAAAGCTGCGTCAGGTGGGATCTGCCGAGTCGCTGGACGATCTTCGGGTTCCACCAGGAAACCGGCTCGAGGCTCTCAAGGGTGCTCGAGCGGGGCAACACAGCATCAGGATCAACGACCAGTGGCGGGTCTGCTTCGTGTGGACCGACGCTGGGCCAGAGGAGGTGGAGATCGTTGACTATCACTGACAAGATTCCTCCGGTCCACCCCGGTGAAGTTCTTCTGGAGGACTTCATCAACGGGCTGGGGATCACGCAGCACAAGCTCGCTGTCGCCATCGGGGTTCCGCCACGGCGGATCAACGAGATCGTGCACGGCGCTCGCGGGATCAGCGCGGACACCGCGCTTCGATTGTCGAGGTACTTCGGTACCTCGGCGGAGTTCTGGATCAATCTCCAGAGCTACTACGAACTCGATCGCGCCGAAGATCTCGCGGGGGAACAGATCGCCGCGATCACACCCCTCCAAGTGGCGTGACGCCGGCCGAGGGATCCGGGCGCTCGGCCCGCCTCATCGAGTGAGCGCACGCGCCTCGACGCGGAAGCCTTTTCCTCTTCAACGTCGGTGAGGCCGTGCTCGCCGATCAGGGCGGCAACCGTGTCGGTGTCGTCGCCGCCGCAGACGGCTCGTTCGATGGAATCCAGGGGTCTCGTCAGCGCGCCCTCACGAGCCCCACGGAGTACGCCGGACAGGCCTGTGTGGCGGTCCAAGCCTCAGCCGTGCCGGGCCTGACGCCCACACAGAATGCGCGCCTCGTGGACGAATGGTGTGACTTCTTCTCGGCGGGGGCGGACTGGCATCCGGGATCTTTCCTTCCCCATGCGCATGCCTAAGGGCTTGTTCGCCGCTCTTGCCAGTCAAACGCAGTTGCGACGTTTGGCGGTGCTCACCGGCATCTACGACGATCTCTGCCCCCTTGCCGCGATGACTGAACTGCGGGAACTGGAGCTCGAGTCGGCGACCTCCGTGACGTCCCTGGAGCCGGTTCGACACCTCGCGAGGCTCGAATCGCTCCGTATCGGCGGTTTGTTAGGTTGCGGGACTACTCGCCTGTGGCGGACATCACAGGGTTGCGTCAATTGGAGCTGGGCTTCGCCTACGGGCAAACCTACGCCGACTCGTACGAATTCGTCCGAGATCTCGGCTCTCTACGGATGGCGCGGCTCTGTTTGATTCCCGCCGGTCTGAGATACGAACCACTGCTTGCGCTGACTCACGTCGAGGATCTCGCCTTTTATGTGGGTGCGCGGAACCAGCGGAAGATGACTCCGACGCTCATCGACCTGGAGTGGGCGCTCCCCGGGATTCAGCGATGCAAGGCAGACATCGTCGCACGGCGGACCTATGAGTGGCGGCGCGGAGAGCGTATCGGACATTGGATCTCGGACGATGAGGGGACAGCGACTCTGGCCCGCTACGACCCGCCGAGCCTCGACTGAAGGGCGACGACGTGGTCGAAGGTGTCAGACGGCGGAGTCCGGCATAGGAACAGATCCGGCGGAGCTGACGAGATCAACGGGGCCGATTCACACGAAGACCACATCGTGGAGTTCCGCTTCAACAATTGAGCAAGGGCTCGACGTAGGATCGCCGGCATGAGCGGGACCCCTCCGACCAGGCGTGTCATTCGGCTCTTCCCGGGCTACGGGCGGGACTGGCCGCTGTGGGAGAACTCCACACCGACGTGGGACCTCGGATACACGACGACGCCCGCCGAGTACGGGCTTTCGAGTGCGCTGACGAGGGACCTCGCGGAGTGGAACACTCTGTGGGAGGCGAACTTCGATCCCTTCGAAGGGTGGAAGAACGAACCCGCTCGGGAGTCCTGGCGAGAATCCGGTGACCGGATCGCGACACGTCTGCAGGAGGAAGTCCGCGACTTCGCAGACGTCCAGTACGAGCCGTGGCCGCTCGGCGGCGAGCACGGTCCGTGGGGCTCGACGATCGATGGATGACGCGCAGCGTTAGTCCGCGCGCGTTGGAGGTCGACGCGAGCGTCGGCGCAAACCGCCCAGGGCAGTGAGGAGGCCGGGAAGAGGTCAGTAGTGGTAACGCGCCTGCAAGATCGTGATGTGGGTGTCATTCGCGACGTAGACGAGGCGGTTCGCCTCGTCGATGCGGCGTGACCAGGCGCCGGCGAGGGCGTGTTTGAGGGCTTCGGGCTTGCCTATTCCCTCGAACGGGTCGTCGCGGAGGATGTCGGCGATGAGCTGATTGATGCGGCGGAGGGTCTTGCGATCCTGCGTCTGCCAGTACAGGTAATCGTCCCACCCCTCAGCTGTCCAGGCCAGCTTGCGGCCGCTCACGGCTCGACGAGGTCGTGTTCTTCGATCGCGTTGTCGCGAGCGCTTGCCAGGGCGCTCAGCAGACGACGGGCGTTCTCGGGGGAGCGGAGCAGATAGCTGGTCTCGACGAGGGAGTCGTACTCGTCCTTCGACATGAGAACGGCGGAACCGCGCTTCGAGGTGATCTCGACCTCCGTGTGGTCGAGGTTGACGCGCTCGATGAGGCCGAAAAGGTCGCGGCGTGCCTCGCTCGTCGTGATGGCCATGAGTCCTCCGAAGTCGTACCAGAAATGGTACCACTCAGAGGTTTGGCGGAGGCCGCCGGGGTGAGCCGCGGAGCGCGACGACCCGCTAGCCCCACGCCGAGACGGCCGACGCCCCCACCGCGAGCCGCGCGCGCCGGGCGAGCTCTGCCGCGTCGATACCCGGCCACCCGTGCAGAACGGCCGTGTGCGAGTCGGGGAGTGCTTCCGCGCCCCAGACGGCGCCGGCGAGAGAACCGGCGATCGCCGCGACCGTGTCGGTGTCGTTTCCCCCGCGGACCGCGCGCTCGATGGCATCCAGGGGTCCGTCGGCACCGGAGACCGCGGCCAGCGCACCCTGGAACGCGCGCACGACCCAGCCGTTCGCATCCCGGAAGTCGCGCGGGTGACGGCCGGAAACCAGGGCTTCGTCGATCAGCGCCGCCCACCGGTCGCGACGGTCCTGCGGCACGACGTCGAGCTGTCCGCGCATGTCGAGTTCGCCGGTCAGGATGCCATGACGGATGGCCGCGCCCCACAGGGCGCACGCATCGACGTTGTCGTCTTCCCAGTGCGTGAGTTGCGCGACCGCCGCCGCCGCGGCGGTCAGATCGGGACGGTCGAGGTAGCCGAGGGCGACGGGACCGGTTCGCATCAGCGAACCGTTGCCGCCGCTTCGTCCTGTCTCGTCATGCACGGCGCGAGCGGCTGTGCGGATGGCATCCATCGTCGGGGGCGACGGGATACGGCCGAGGACGTGCCGGGTCTGCGCACCCACGTCGAGGGCGCTCTCAGCCCAGCCCTGCCACGCTGCGACGATGCGCTCGAGTGCGGCAGGGTCGGTGAGTCGGCGCCCCGCGGCCAGCTCGTCGAGCACCGGGATCGCCATGCTCGTGTCGTCGGTCCACTCTCCGGCTCCGTGGCCGAAGTGCCCGACGCCGAACTCGGGGGTGACCTCGTCGGGGAGTGCCGGGCCGAACTCGTACGCCGAGCCGAGAGCATCGCCGGCGGCCGACACGATGATGGTTCCGACGGCGCGATCCATCTGGGCGGGGGAGAGGTGTGCCATCGTCCCAGCGTACGAGCACCTCTGCGCGCGGGCGCTGCGTCCGAACGGACACCTTGTCCAGCCCCGCCGAGGACCCGCGCGCTTTCGTAAACCGACGGCCGTGAACGCGCCGAACCCCCGCACCGCCTTCATCCCGCCCGGGTGGGCGACGCCCTTCGCCTCGCGGAAGCGCCTGCAGTTGCTTCCCGCGGAGATGTTCAACCGCACCTTCGAGCGCGCCGGACGACTGGTTTCACGTCGCGCCCTTGCGGAGGCTGCCGCTGATCCTCGCGATCGCGTTCGGCCTCCTTACCCTCATGTGCGGCTGGATCGTGTGGGGCGTGCTCGCGCAGGCGGGGACGACACCGTCGATGCAGGGGCCCATGCCCTACGTGATCGCGGTGATGTTCGGCATCCTGGGTCTGTTCGCCGTGATCGTGTTCCTCAATCTGATCGCTGCCTCGCGCAGCCGCGCCTCGTGGGGCAACCGCCAGTGCATCGCGGTCGGACGCAGCGGAATCGCGGTGCGCTACCAGGGGGTGGCGGTGAACATCCCGTGGGACGAGGTGACGGGCATCTGGGCCACGACGACCAACTCGACCGGTGTGTCGCAGGCCGGCCTGATCAAGACGCCGGTCCTGCGCATCGAGCGGGACACGGGCGACGGCACGGAGGGCGTGCTCGGTTCTTGGAACATCGCGCCTTTCGTTCTGGATGCCGCGCCCCAGGCGACCTACGCGGCCGTGCACTTCTCCCGGCTCACGCCCGCCGCGCGTCACGAGCTCGGGACGACCCTCGGTCAGCAGAGGATCGACGGCTTCGCGGGCTACGCACCCACCACGGTCGCGCCACGGGGATAGTCTCGAGCGTCAGCCGCCGAGCTCGGAGGGATGAGTCAGCCGCCACCACAGCGTCGGCTCCTCGATCGCCCCCGAGATCTTCACGTCGGCCGAGGCGGTGTTCGGCCCCGCCGTCCAGGTGATCGTGCCGACCTTCTCTCCGTCGGCGTACTTCTCCGGCGTCGTCGTGTCGAGCGAGGTGGCCACGGGCGTGTCCGACCACGTCATGATCGAGGCGTTCTGCGCCATGACGACCTTCGCCGACGATCCCCAGGGGGTCGTGATCTCACCCACCTCGGCGCCGGCCGTCCCCACCTGAAGCGTGTGGAATCCATCCCGGATGCTCTCGAGAAGGACGACGACGTCCTGATTCGCGCTCGCTCGGGTCTCGCCGCCGAGCCGGACGCCGAGGACGTGCAGCGGCGCCCCGATGCCGACGTCGAGAACCGACGTGAACAGAAGATTGAAGGTGCCGTCGCCGAGGTTGCCCGTCTTCAATCCCGTGACGCCCGAGGTGCCGAGAAGGGCGTTGGTGTTCTCGATGTTCCCGGGGCCCGCGGGCAGGTCGACCCACGGCGTCGCGGCGATGGCGGCGATCGTCGGGTTGGCCGCGGCGATCCGGCCGAGGGCGAGGAGGTCGCTCGGCGTGCTCGTGTTGCGTTCGTCGATGCCCGTGGCATCCACGATCCGCGTCGAGTTCAACCCGTTCCGGCTCAGCCAGGAGCGTGCGGCGTCGACGTAGGCGCCTTCCGAGCCGTAGGCCCAGCGGGCGATCGCTGTGGCGTAGTTGCTCGCCGACGGCAGGAGCATGGTCTCGAGCGAGTCGTGCAACGACAGCTTGAGCCCGTCGGGCATCCGCGCGATCGTCGCGCCGCGGACGTAGTACTGGTCGTAGAGGTCGGTATCGGCTTCGGTGTAGGCGATCGTCGGCCCGGGATCGTTCGCGTCTGCCAGCGGGTGAGCGTCGAGCACGACGAGCGCGGTGACGAGTTTCGCGATGCTCGCGATGGGTCGCGCATCGTCGCCCCCCGACGACAACCATGCGCCGGCGGCATCCGGTCCGAGGTAGGACTCACCACCCGCGACACTGACGAGCATCGAGCCGGAGGCGGGGAGCCTCACCTCGGCCTTTGCGCCGGGGGTGACGCTGGGGGCGGAAGACGTGACCGTCGGGGCAGCCAACGGCGCCGCCGAAGCCCACCAGACGTAGCCGCCACTTCCGCCGAAGACCAGCAGCACGAAGACGAGGAAGACGATCAGGGCGATGCGTCCACCGCGTCCGCTCGGGCGTTCGACCTCATTCGCGCCGTCGAGCAGATCGCCGAAAGGACTGTCCTCGCTCATTGCTCACCGAAATCGTTCGCCGGGACGCGAATGGATGCCACGGTGTCGCCGTCCATCTCGAGGGCGATGAACTTCGTCCCCACGTTGTCCGGTCGCTCCGTAGAGGACGTGCCTGGGACCTCGCGAACGTCGATACGCAGCTCGTGTCCGGGGCCCACGAGGGCTCCCGCGGCCACGGCCTCGGCGCGCGTCGACCCGACAGCCAGGCCGTGGGCGGTGCGGACGGGGTGCCCGTTCACCTCGGCAGCGGTGATCGACACCGAGCCTTCGTCAGCGGCCAGGAGCAGCCGCAGTCCGGGCCAGTCGTGGGCGACGATGCCCTCCGCCGAGGGCGAATCGGACCT
>NZ_JARHXC010000062.1:0-6275 GCF_029222405.1 Microbacterium sp. Kw_RZR3
CAGGATGCCGACGGCCTGAGCGCGCTGCTGCAGGAAGTCCGAGACCGACGTGAGCCCGCGGATCGCGTCGCTCGAGCGGTCGGTGACGAGGAGCGCCTCGTCGAGGCGGCCCTCGAGGATGAGCCACTCCGCGCGCAGCTGGCTCGCGAAGCCGGTGCCCCACGGGTCGCCGATCTCGGTGAACATCTCGAGCGCGCGGCCGCTTTCGACACCGAGCGTGACGGCGTCCCCGGCGTTCTGCGCGGCCCCGGCGTGCAGCGTGTGCAGGATCGCCCGCGACCACGGCGGGGCGGCGTGCAGCTCGGCGTCGGTCACGTCGACGTGCCAGGTGCGGGCGGCATCGCCGTCTCCCGCGGCGAGCACCGAGCCCGCGAGGCGCAGCAGCGGCGGGATCAGCGCCGTGACCTCCGAGGGGTGTCGGTGAGCGGCTTCCTCGAGCTCGAGGCGGCGGGCCAGGAAGACCTCGGGCGACAGGCCGGTCGTGCCGCCGGGTTCGGGGAAGGTGGCCGAGAACAGCGCGACCGCCTCGACCACGATGGTCGGTTCGTCGTCGAGAGGGGTCGTGGGGTCGGCGACCTCGGCGACCGCGCGCCGCAGGTCGTCGCTGCGCTCGCGGATCGCCCAGGGCCAGAGCAGGCTGCGCAGCAGTCGCGCGCCCGCGCGACGGTCTCCTGCCCGGGCAAGGGCGCGGAGCGCCGCGGTGAGGTTCTCGTCGTTCGCGTCGAACCAGGCGAGGGCAGCCGGGAGCCCCGGCCCGCGCACGTCCTGCTCCCACTGCGCGGCGAGAACCGTGAGCACGTCGGCGGCGGCGCGGCGGTACCGCTCCTCCTCGCCGTCGGTGCGCAGACGGTCGAGCCCGTACTCGCGCACCGTCTCGAGCATGCGGAAGCGCCCCTCGCGCCGGGTGAGGAGCGAGCGGTCGATCAGGGCGTCGAGAGTGTCGGCATCCACTCCGAAGGCCGTGGCGACGGCGCGGGCGTCCGAGGCGCCGATGCCGTCGGGGAAGACGGCCGCGGCGCGCAGGGCGACCCGCTCGGGGTCGGTGAGGGTGTCCCAGCTCCAGTCGATGAGCGCCCGCAGGGTGCGGTGTCGCTCCGAGCTCAGCCGCGGCCCTCGCGAGAGGAGCGCGAACCGGTCGTCGAGGCCCGCGTCGATCTCGGCGAGGGTGAGGGTGCGCGAGCGCGCGGCGGCGAGCTCGATGGCCAGGGGGAGCCCGTCGAGGCGGCGCACGATCCGGGCGGCGGCCTCGTGCTCGTCCGGCGTCGGTTCGCTCCCGCGCGCGGATCGCACGCGGCGGGCGAACAGGGCGTCCGCGTCGGCGGGGGGTAGAGGACCGAGGTCGACGAAGGCTTCGCCCGGGATGCCGAGAGGTTCTCGGCTCGTCGCGAGAATGCGCACACCGCTGCTCATGCCGAGGAGGGTCAGAGCGGCGTCGGCGGCCTCGCGCGAGACGTGCTCGCAGTTGTCGAGCACGAGGACGACGTCACGTCCCGCGACGGCTTCGGCGACGCGCTCGGCCGAGGTCGCCGGGGGGCCAGTCGTTTCGCGGACGCGCACGCCGCGGCCGACGGCGCCGGCGATCGCGGTCCACACCTCGCCGGGGGCGGCGGGGGCGAGCTCGACGACGATCGCGTCGGCGAGGGCGCGGGCGGTCTCGACGGCGAGGGTGGTCTTGCCCGCACCTCCCGGTCCGAGGATCGTGACGAGACGGTCGGTGGCCAGGCGCGAGCGGATGGCGTCGAGCTCGTCGGCCCGGCCGATCAGCGTCGTCACTGAGGCGGGAACGGCGGGGATGACGACGGGTGCGGGAGATGCGGCGGCGAGACGCTCGGCGTGGGCGCGGTCCTCCAGAAGGTCCCGGACGAGCCAGTCGAATCCCTCGCCCGGGGTCCAGACGTCACCGGTCCACAGCGCCAGCGCCTCGCCGGCACGGGCGGCGTCGCCGGTCGAGCGCGCCTCGGCCACGAGGTCTTGGAAATGCGTGATGTCGATGTCGCGGCGGTCCACGTCGAGCCGATAGCCCCCGGGCGTCGACGACACCGACCCCGCGGGGAGCGCGCGCCGTAGGCGCGACACGAGAGACTGCAGGGCCGCCCGGGGGTCGTCGGGGACGTCGAGGGGCCAGAGGTCTTCGGCCAGGGCGCGGGCGCTCACGGTGGTGCCGGCATCCACCGCGAGGCGGAGGAGCAGCGACTGCTGGCCGCGCCCGGGCACGACGGCATCCCCGTCATCCGTGGCGACGCTCAACCCGCCGAAGAACCGCACCCGCACGGATTCACTCTAGGTGGCTGGCCGTTCCCGTCCGACGGGCGCCCGTGCCCTCGCAGATTCGGAGACCGTCACCGGATTCGGAAGAATCGCGGCATCCGGTCCGAATCCGATGCATCCGTCCGAATCCGGCGCGCGTCGCCTACCGCCCGGCGGTGCTCGCGCGCTCGACCAGCCGGGGGAGCCTCACCTGCACGCGGTCGCTCGGGGGATCGGCATCCTGGATCGCGGCGAACAGCTCGAGGCAGGCCTCGCCGACCTCGCGGGCCTCGAGGTCGAAAGAGGTCACTGTGGGGCTCAGGAGCGCGTGCATCGGCTCGTCGACGTACGCCGCGAGCAGGAGGTCGTCGCCGACGCGTCTCCCGGCGCGGTGGGCGGCTTCGAGGGCGGGGGCGGCCGATCCGCTCGGGCCCACGATGAGGGCGTCGACATGCTCTGTCGCCAGGATGTCGCCCACGGCCGCGTCGACTTCCTCGGCGGTGGGGATGAAGCCGATGGCGCGTGAGATCGGGATGCCGCCGCGCTCGGCGGTCCACGTCTCGTACGTCGCGGTGAGCTCACGGCTCCACGCGGTGCCTGCCGAGGGGAGAACCGCGGCGATGCGCTCGGCCCCCCGGGTGGCCAGGTGGTCCAGGAGGAGGCGCAGGGCGGCTTCGTGGTCGTAGACCACGCTCGCCGCGACCCGTCCCTCGCCGCCCACGAGGTGTTCGGCGCTGACAACCGGGCGGCCGGTGTCGAGGATCGCCCGGACGCCGGCATCCTCCGTCGTCCCGTCGACCACCACGTACCCGTCGACGAAGGCCGTCGGCGGGGTGGTGTCGTCGGCGTTGCGGTGAGGGAGCAGGATCACCGAGAGGCCGCGTCGGTCGGCGGCGTCGACCACCCCGAAGGCGAACTCCGTGTAGTACGGCAGGCGCGTCGCCCCCGGGGGAAGGGACAGCCCGATCGCGCCGTACCGGGCGGTGCGGAGGCTGCGCGCGGGGGCGTTGACCACGTACCCCAGCGTGCGGGCGGCGGCGAGCACCCGGTCCCGGGTCTCGGGCGAGACGCCGGCCTTGTCGCGAAGCGCGAACGACGCGGCCGCGATCGAGACGCCGGCCGCGTCGGCCACGTCGTGCAGCGTCGGTTTGCGGGGCGTCACACGGCCCGACAGTACCCGACGCCGAATCGACTCTTGCGCCGATACCAACTTAAACGTTTAATATCCCTGAAACACCACGAGCTCCCGGGCTGAAACACCGAGCCCGTAGCCTCGGGCTCGAGCAGGAGCGATCGACGACGATCCACCCCGCCGGCCCCACATGCCGACCCCGATTCCGACCGAGAGAGATGGCCCGCCGATGAGCTGGCGCATGCCGAGCGAGACCGCCCCGCAGACCCGTACCTGGATGGCCTTCCCTGCGGAGGGACCCACCCTCGGCGAGACCGACGCCGAACGCGAGGCCGGCTACGCGGCCTGGACCGCGGTCGCCCACGCCGTCGCCGAGTTCGAACCCGTCACGATGGTCGTCGATCCCGCGGAGGTCGCCCGCGCACGACGCATGCTGTCGTCCGAGATCGAGATCCTCGAGGCGCCGGTCGACGAGTTCTGGATGCGCGACGCCGGACCCTCCTTCGTCCTCGATCCCGAACGCCCCGGCGTGCTGGGGGCGGTCGCGTGGACGTTCAACGGCTGGGGCGACCACTGGTGGAGCGAGTGGCGCAAGTCCGCCGGCCTCGGACGCCTCGTCGCCGAGGCGGCCGGCGCCGAGCTCGTGTCGTCGCTCCTGGTGAACGAGGGGGGTGGCATCCACGTCGACGGCGAGGGCACTGTCTTGCTCACCGAGACCGTGCAGCTCGACCCGCGCCGCAACCCCTATGCCGACCGCGCGCGCGTCGAGGCCGAGATGCTCCGCACGATCGGCGCGACGCACGCGGTCTGGCTTCCACGCGGGCTGACCCGCGACTACGAGGACTTCGGTACGAGCGGGCACGTCGACATCGTCGCGACGATGCCCTCGCCCGGCGTCGTGCTCCTGCACGACCAGCGCAACCCCGCGCACCCCGACCACGCCGTCTCCGCCGAGCTCCGCGCGTTCTTCGCGGAGCAGACGGATGCCGTCGGCCGCCCGTTCGAGGTGCGCGACCTCCCGGCTCCCGACGCCCTGCGCGACGCCGACGGCGACACCGACTGGAGCTACGTGAACCACCTCGTCGTCAACGGCGGGGTGATCGCCTGCGGCTTCGACGAGCCCGAGGCCGACGATCGGGCGCGCGGCATCCTCGAGGAGGCGTACCCGGGACGCCGGGTGGTCACGGTCGACGCCCGCGAACTGTACGCCCGGGGTGGCGGCATCCACTGCATCACCCAGCAGCAGCCGGAGGTGACCGCGTGATCGAGGTCACCGAAGCGACCATCGCCCAGCTCGCCGCCGCGCTCGCCGCCGGCGAGACCACCGCGGTCGAGCTCGTCGACGCGCACCTCGCGCGCATCGCCGCGTACGACGGGCCGGACTCCGAGACGAGGCTGAACTCGGTCGTCGTGCTCAACCCCGACGCCCGGGCCGAGGCCGAGGCCTCTGATGCGCGCCGCGCCGCGGGGCAGGCGCGCGGCCCGCTCGACGGCATCCCGTATACCGCGAAGGACAGCTATCGCGTGCGCGGTCTCACCGCGGCATCCGGAAGCCCTGCCTTCGCCGATCTCGTCGCGCAGAGCGACGCGTTCACCATCGAGCGGCTGCGTGACGCGGGTGCCATCTGCCTCGGGCGCACGAACATGCCGCCGATGGCCAACGGCGGCATGCAGCGCGGGCTCTACGGGAGAGCCGAGAGCCCCTACAACGCGGACTACCTCACCTCGGCGTTCGCTTCCGGGTCGTCGAACGGCTCCGGGACGGCCACGGCGGCGTCGTTCGGTGTCTTCGGGCTCGGCGAGGAGACGTGGTCGAGCGGGCGGGCCCCGGCATCCTGCAACGGACTCTGCGCGTACACCCCGTCGCGCGGCGTGATCTCGGTGCGCGGCAACTGGCCGCTGGTGCCGACGATGGACGTCGTCGTGCCGCATACGCGGTCAATGGCCGACCTGCTCGCGGTGCTCGACGTCGTCGTCGCCGACGATCCCGACACGCGCGGGGACTTCTGGCGCGCACAGCCGTGGGTGCCGCTGCCGGCTGCGTCCGAGGTCCGGCCGGAGTCGTACGCCGCACTCGCGGCCGACGCCTCGCTGGTCGGCAAGCGGATCGGCATCCCGCGCCTCTTTCTCGGTACGGATCCGCTCGTCGGCACCGGTCCGAAGGGCGTGGGCGGGCCGACGGGGGAGCGCATCGAACCGCGACCGTCGGTGCTCGCGCTCTGGGAGGCCGCGCGGGCCGACCTCGAGGCCGCGGGGGCGATCGTCGTCGAGACGGATTTCCCGCTGCTGAGCAACTACGAGGGCGACCGCCCCGGAGCGCCGACGATCTCGACCCGCGGTCTGGTGTCGCCGGAGTTCCTCCGCCGCGAGATCGTCGACCTGTCGGCGTGGGCGTGGGACGACTTCCTCCGCGCGAACGGACACCCCGGCCTCGCGGTCGTCGACGGGGCGGAGATCTTCCCGCACCCCGAGGGGGCGCTGCCCGACCGATACACGGGCTTTGACGACGACATCGCGGAGTATCCCGCGTACGTGCGCGAGCACCCGGTGAAGGCGTTCACCGAGATCCCTGAGTTGGCTGAGGGTGTGCGGGGTCTGGAAGAGACGCGGCGTCAGGATCTGGAGGAGTGGATGGATGCCGAGAACCTCGACGCCCTGGCCTTCCCGACGCAGAGCGACGTGGCGCCCGCCGACGCCGACGTGAACCCCGCTTCGGCGGACATCGCGTGGCGCAACGGCGTCTGGGTCTCGACGGGAAACCTCGCGATCCGCCACTGCGGGGTGCCGACGGTGACGGTGCCGATGGGGGTGATGGCCGACATCGGGATGCCGGTGGGGCTGACGTTCGCCGGTCGGGCCTACGACGACACGTCATTGCTGCGATTGGGCGCGGCTT